>JADLGB010000100.1 GCA_020849535.1 Candidatus Hydrogenedentota bacterium | reverse complement strand
ATCAAAAACCCCGCGAATGAAATCCGTGTGATCACGTACGATCCGACCCATCCCAAGGCGGGCGCGGATGGCTATGTCGTCGCGCCGCACCAAATCACGGACGTCCACATCTGGCGCGACGAAGTGCAGCTGAACTCCGGGGAAAAGGACGCCGAAACCGGCGAGCCCGTGCATCGCTATGACGCGACCACATCGGTAGAGTTGGTCTTCCTCGCGGATATGCAGCCCTATCAGGACAAGGTGTATCAGGTTGTCTATGGCAACCCGAAGGCCGAGCCCGTCGCCCTGGAGACGGAGTTGAAGGTCACCAAGGGCGAAGGCATGAGCGAGACCGTCGAAAACGGGCTGTACCGTTACTTCATGTCCGAAAACAGTGGGGCCGTCGAACAGGTCACGATTCTGGGCCAAGGCGAGCCGGTGTTGCTGGAGCACAAGCTGGAAACCAACGGCGCGGTGCACTGGAATCCCGGAATGTACTCGCCCCCGACCCCGTGGGTTCACGCCAGCGATTGGGAGACGCCGGTGTACAGCCACATCACCGGCCCGCTGATGCACCGCTCACGCCGCTTCGCTCCATTGCCGCACATGGATTCGGTCGATGTGGCCATCTCGTATGAATTCTATGCGGGGCAGCCGTACGCGATCATGGAATCGTTCATGGACGTGCTGAAGGACCACTACGTCCAAGCGCTCCGCAACGGCGAACTGGTGTTCAACCATGCTGTATTGAACGAGTTTGTGTGGAAGGATTCCCTGGGCAAAGTGCAGAGCCTTCTCATCGAAGGGTCGCGCAAGCACCCCATCCACGCGTTGGAAGTGCCTGCTAAGACGCCTTGGATGGCCTTCATCAATCGCGAGCAAGGCGTGGGCTTCGCGCAGATCACGCTCGCCCTCGAGGCCGGCAACCGCTACGGCCAGCCCGCCAGCCTCGCGCAACCCTATTTCTATGTGCAGAACGGCCCCTGGATCTACTGGGCCCGGCCGCTGGTCTATCCGTTTGGCGGCTTGAACTTCACGCGCATGATGCCGGTTCGTGCGGGCAGCTTCTATCTTGAGCGCAGCGCGTGGGTGCCTTTCCGTTTCGCGGAAGGCGACGACCCCTTCGCGGAGATCGAGCGCTTGCGGAAGCAACTCACGCATCCCATCGAAGTAAACGAGTGGATGCCGACCAATCCGCGGACGCCGGAAGCGTGGGTCATGCCGATTCTCACGATGCCCTTCGATGAAGGTGTGGCCGGTGCTTTGAGCGGTCACAAGGAAGTGAAGGAAGGCGATGCCGAAGCGAAGGGCAAAGAGCAATGATGCGATCATTCTTGTCATTGAGTGCGCTGCTGCTGACGGCGCTTCTAATCCCATCGGCGCGGGCCGTGCCGGTGGACGTGCCGCTCTCCGTGGAAACGGGGCGCGATGTCGGCGACGGTCAGGTGCTCTACCCGGCGCCGTACGATCCGAAGGCCGTGGCGGACGTGCAGTTCGTCGCGCCCACGGTCGAGTATCCCTATTACGAGATCGTCCTGCCGCTAGGTGAGTGGACCGAAGGCACGAATGCAAGCGTCACGAAAGTCCTCGTCAACGGTACGGACTCCGATTCTTTCTATGTGTTTGTCGATGGTTTTTCGCATGTGCAGTCGGGCTGGATCACGCATGAAAGCGCCACCGCGCCGAATGTGGTGCTGGTGACGCGCTCGGTCTGGCACAACGGCGAAGCCACGGTTATCGACGCGGAGATCTCCACCACGGGCGCCGATGGCGCGGCGAAGACCGTCACGAAGCACGTTGAAGCCAAGGCGCCGGACGCGGGCGGGGCTCCTGCGGGCTGGAAGAGGTACCAGAGTCTCGTCCTCCATGAACAGGTTGGAAGTGCGCGTGTCAACGAGCCCGTCGAGTTCTCCATCACCGTCCGCGCGGAAGACTGCGCGAATCTCGCGCGCGAGCTGCGCCTCTTCGCGTACGCGCCTGGCGGGGGATCACCGGAGGCGTTGCCCGTGCAGACATTCAATGCGCGGGAGTTCAAGGGCACGCCGCCCGGCACGTCGAACAAGAACTACCTGCAACATCCCTCCAAATCGGTGGAAGCGGTGTTCTTTGCGAGCGTGCCCGCGAACGAAGCGCGATTGTACGTGATGTTCTACGACAACCCCGAAGCGCCTGAGCCCGAAACGCCCAAGACGGACTTCTCAGTCGAGGGCCCATCCCTGGGCGCTACGGTCGAGAATCAGTTCTATCGCGTGCAGCTCGACCCCAAGTCGGGCCAAATCGCGTCGGTTGACTTAAAGGGGCGCGAGGACCGCCCGGCGCCGCGTCTCACCAACTCATACAGTCTGGCCGTGCACTGGAACCCGGATTCGTTCAGCGACAACGGCAAGTGGGGCCACACCTTCGCGTGGAACCCGCCCGACCGCACCGTCGTGACGGCCCGAGGTCCACTGATGTTCCGTGTGACCAACAGCGGGCGCATGCCGGATTACACGCCGCAGGTGCATGCCTCCGTGACGTACACGTTTTACGCGGGCGTGCCGTACGTGACGTGCACGACCGTGACGGAAGTGCGCGATCCGCTCAACGCCTCCGCCATTCGCAATGGCGAGATCGTGTTGGACTCACACCTGATCGACCACTTCGTCTGGAAGGAGAAGTCCGGCCAACGCCGCATGGCGCGCACGCTGCACGGACCCAACTGGCAGGACGAGTGGGCCACGCGCGTGGACCACGACGTGCCGTGGATCGCCATGACCAACGAAGCGGAGGGATACGGGGTCGGCGAGGCCATCACCTCATCCATCGCATTCAACGCTGTGCGCGGCGAAGCGACGGTACACCGTCCCGCGTTCTATCTCTACTACCACCATTTCTGGAACCTGCCGCTGACCTACTTCACGCGGGGCTGGGTCTACCCGTTCAGCGATTATCAGCGCGGGCCCATCCTCCAGGTCGACGCGGGGTCCACGTATGTGGACAAGATGGCCTTCATGCCTTTCTACCTCGCGGAAGAAGGCGACCGCTACGGGGCCATCGACAACGTGAGCGTGCAGGTGCTGAATCCCCTGGTTCAACGCTGGGGACGCTGATCGCGCAAGGGCCAGTACTCATCGCCGGGACTTCGCAGGCGCAGGATCTCCTGCGCCTGCCTTGTTTCCGGCTCACCCGAAGAGTCTGTGGATCGCTATCCGCAAACATCGCACAGAACTTTCGTATTCGATCGGGCAGCAGCGCTCGAGGTTCTTGGTGGTCAACCGACAAACGGCAATTGAAAGTGGAGAGTCTTCGTTAATCTTCTGTTATAGGCGGTTACAGAGTCCGGACTGTTCACCCATTGGGTGAAAGACTTTTCCCGCGGTCAAATAAGAGGAAGGGCGATTCAAACCACGGGGACACGGGGAACACGGGGAACACGGGGAAGGAAGAAGAAGAAGGAATTCCTTTCGCCAAGGCGCAGAGACCCAAAGGAATACGGACGAATGAAAATGGATTCGAGTTTTGCTCTCTTTCTTCGCCGCGCCTTAGCCGCCAAGCAGGACAGACACGCTGCACGTCCGGGAGCAGAGGTATCACGCGGCCACAGCCCTTGCCAGGGCTTACGATCAAAGGTACAGACTTTGTACCAGGGGCGTCACTTCGTTCTGCCCCTGGCTACAGTTGCGTGGCGCCTTCAGCGCCAAGAAGTCTTCGCGGATTTGCCAATCAAGGTGGTCCGTGTCCGGTTGTCCCGGTACTCTTCGTCGCCTGCGACGTCGAGGACCCCGTCACCCTAAAAACGGCCGTTCCGTTCGTTCCGTATCGTGAGGTTGCATTGGCGCAACGCTTTGGAAAGAACGGAGCAATCAACTTTTGGGTGAGCTGCGTCCGGCTGTTGAATCGCTGCTATCCCGGATTTCTCACACGCACAAGCCGCTGATCTCTCAATCCCAGTTGAATCAGCATTCTCCATGGCACTGGCACGTCCTCCTTGCTTACACGGTGCGCGTGGGAGAAATCCTCCCGAGTGAGCCTACGGGTCATTGCGAGAGCATATCTCACCGCCCGCTACGCGGGGGGCGGTGAGATATGCGGGCTATCTTCATGGTCTGCGACGCTGGTGCGTGGCGTTCCCAGGTTCGACTGCCGTTTTCAGGGTCACAACCGCTGACGGAGAAGCTGTCTTCTACGGAGACTCCGCCAAACATTGGCAAATTAAGTGCGATTGCCCTGTTCGATATGCCGTTTGACATTTTCGGCAGGCTCGGAATGGTATAGTGATCGAATGAGGGGCCCAGACTGCACATTGTGGGCGGAGCTCGTGGGTCGCTGGGACACGGTGTATGAGAGGGAAACATCTCCTCGCGGCGGGAATCAGTTGCGGTGCGTGCGTACTGGCGCTGCTGTTCCTCCTCTACGGGTATGCGAACACTTGGAAACTGTGGAACATCCCGGTCAACCTTCCGTGCTTTGCTGACCTTCGCGTGATCACGCATGGCATGGAAAGCTATGCGCTCGGCTACGATCCACTGCTCCGGAATCCCCAGGACCCGTGGGAACGGCCGATGAACTACCCGCGGATCTGGTTGCTGCTGCACGTGACTGGAGTGAACCGCGATCACACCGTGGTCCTGGGCGTGGCCTTGATCGCCCTGTTCGTGGCAAGCCAGTTTCTGTATACGCATCGCGAACTGGACCCGCGCGCCGCGGGACTCCTCACGCTCATGCTCTTTTCGCCTGCCGTGTTGTTCTGCATCGAACGGGGGAATCTGGACCTGCTCATGTTCTCAATCCTCTCGCTCGCGATCTTCATTCGGAACACGCGGTTCAACCTATCCAGGGTGCTTTCGATGGCGCTCGTCTTCACCGCGTTTTTTCTGAAGCTCTTTCCCATCTTCGGCTTCGGAATTCTGCTCCGTGAGAAGAGGCGGATCTTCATGAGACTCGGCCTGTTTGTATTGGCGGTGGGGTTGCTCTACATCGCGTTCACCTACGATGACCTCATTCAGATTCGCCGGGATACCCCCAGAAGCCCGGACGTTTCCTACGGGGTTTGGGTACTCTCGTCGAAGGTGGCCCGAGTCAGCCCAGTGCTTGGTGAAGTAACGTGTCTCCTTTCCTACGTGGCCGCCGCGGGCGTCGCTCTTGCTGTAATCCTCGGCTTTCGCGAAAAGGAAGTGCCGGCGCAATCCAGCCACGAGATGGCGCTGGATGCTTATCGGGCCGGTAGTGGAATCTACATCGGCACCTTTCTTCTGGGGCACAATTTCGATTACCGGTTGATTTTTCTGTTGTTTACCATCCCGCAACTCGCGGAGTGGCTCCGCAGTCCAAACCATCATGTGGCTTTGCTTGTGAAGGTCGTCGTGATCGCCGTGCTGCTTTCCATGTGGCACCTCTTGATCGTCAAACTCTTCCATGCCCTTCCCGGTATCGGGCCCGCCGACTTCGTACTCGATGAGTTTGCGCACTGGGCCATCTTCTTCGGAATGGCGTACCTTCTGTCGTTTTCCGCGCCCGATTGGATGAAGGAGCTGGTGGGCCGTCTCTGGCACCAGAGGAGCCCGGAAGAACCGCACACTACCACCGGATGAGAACGCCTTTGCGCTTGCCAGAAACTCTCTCCAAGCGTCATACTCGCGCCTGAGTCGGACTTTTGCATTCTTGCCTCATTACGTCGACGCTGCATCGTCGCTTGAAATTCAAGGGTGTCTTCCGCGGCACAAGGTGACAGACCTACATGAAACTGCGCGATAGCGGAATGCCGGACGAGGCCTATTGGGCCACCTTGTTCGACACGGAGTTGATTCTCGACCGTCTGGAGATTGACGCCACCGTTCAAGATGTTGCCGAACTGGGCTGTGGCTACGGCACCTTTTCGATTCCCGTTGCCAAGCGGATTTCCGGCCGGTTGTTGACTTACGACATCGATCCGGAGATGGTTTCGCGGACATCCGCACGCGCGCGTGAAGCCGGGCTGGAAAACGTCTTGTGTCTGGTGCGCGACGTCTTCGCGGATGGATTCGACGTCGACGACGCGTCACATGACGCCTGTCTTCTTTTCAACATATTGCACTGCGAAGAACCCGCACGTCTGCTGACCGAGGCCGCGCGAGTGGTTCGGCCCGGCGGGTATGTGCTGGCGATCCACTGGCGATGCGATGTTGAAACACCTCGAGGGCCAAGCCTTGATATCCGGCCGCAGCCGGAACGCATTGTTAGTTGGGCGCGGGATACCAGTCTCCTGAAACACGACGGCCTCATTCTCGATTTGCCGCCGTGGCACTATGGCCTTCGCATCCAGCGCATTTGATTCTCGCCGCATTCTCGCCGGACCACCCGCCTATTCGGTATACTCGCGCGATGGGCTGCGCCCAGAAGTATCCCGGGTCATCTTGGGGATCCCGGCCGGGATTGATGTTCCCTTGTAGTGAAGTGAGGCTTTCTTATGCTGTATTCCTCGCGCGGCCGCGCTCTGGGGCGCACGGCCCTTCTTTTCTGTCTCGCCGTCCTTTCGTCCTGTCAGCATGCGGCCGTCGATTCCGTCACGCCGGCCGCAGTCGCGACTGACGCAAGCGCCTATCAGCGTTTTGAATCGGACCTCAGTGCGCTCATGCACTCGCGGAACATGGCTGGGCTTTCCGCGGGAATCGTGAAGGACGGCGAGCTGGTCTGGGCGAAGGGATTCGGCTTCGCCGATGTTGAGGGCAAAGTCCCTGCAACGCCCGATACGCCCTATCGCATCGACACCTGTTCGCAGGTGTTCGCTTCAGTCCTGATCATGCGCCTTGTTGAAGAGGGGTTGGTCGCCCTCGAGGACCCGATGGCCAACTACCCTATCCACCCGTGGTCACCCGATTCCACACAGGGGGCCCTTTATGCGTCCAAAGCGGTGCAGGTCCGCCACGTCCTGTCGAACACGGCCCAAGGCACTCCGGGCACGACGTTCCGTTACGCGCCGGAGATCTTCGCGGACCTTACCTGGGTCGTCGAACAAGGGTCGGGATACTCCTACCCCCACGCCTTGGATGAGTACATCCTGCGCCCGCTCGCCCTCGCGCACAGTGTCCCAGGCCCTCAGTCTCCAGGTTTCGACACGGCGCTCGCGGGACTGGCCAAGCCCTATGATGCCGGATCCAGCAACCCATTGGTTGCCGCGTACCGAGTCCTTGGGTTGCAGCGGTTGTTTGAAGGGCAACCCCTGGGCCACGCGGAACCCGGGCTGCTGGCGCAAGCATCGGAAGACGCGCGCCGCGATGTGATTGGCGCCGCGTACACATCCCTCTACGGCGTGAACGCCTCTGTGGGTGTCGTGTCATCCGTGACGGACCTCGCGTGTTTCGACGCCGCACTCGACGCAGGTACGCTCATCACCCCTGCAAGTCGCGACCTCCTCTTCGCACCGGCGCAGTCGCCTGAAGGTGTGACCCTGCCGATGGGTTTGGGCTGGTTTGTCCAGCGGTGGGAAAGTGTCACGCTGGTGTGGCAGTTTGGCGAGGCCGCGCCGTCCATCTCGGCCTTATACCTCAAGGTTCCCGAGCGTGGCCTTACATTTCTTGCATTGGCCAATACAGACCGTCTCTGTGCGGGGTATGGACTGTCAAACGGCGACATCCTGCAATCACCCTTTGCGCGGCTCTTTGTGGATGCGTTCGTGACTGCCCCCAAAGCAACCGATCCAGGATCTGTTGAGAAGCCCGCGCCGCGCAAACGTGTGCCGCCGCGACGCGGCCGCTGAACCGCGCAGGGCCGGTGGTCTTAGCGGAGCTTGCCGTGTCCTCCGCCGGGATGCATTCCAGTGCCCGGCCCGCGAGGACCGAAGTGCTCGGGACGCCGCATGCGTTCTTCCTTGAGCGGAGCGAGTCGTGAGAACTGGAACGGCTTCTCGACTTCCGGTGTGACCGTGACGAGCAACGGCGGTCCCTTGCTCACTTGGTCGACCTGGACGCGCGTAAGATTGGGTTTGCGCCAAGGCTGCTCGACTTCGTACACGTGCCCGTCGCCGTGAAGATACAGCACGGGCTTTCCGAACGCCTGCGCCGCTTCGCAGAAAGGTCCGAAGAAATCCTCCTGCTTTTCCTTGGGCCGCGCCTGAGCGCAAATGACCGCCGCACGCGCATCAGGGTGTGCCGCGAACTGCTCTCTCACCCAGGCGAGGTTGTCGCTGTGACGCGTGGTCCATTCCGCGGTGTCGTGCACGGTGCCGCCCACGAGGTTGAGACCTACGAACAGCACGCCGTGTAACGCGAACGCGAAGTTCTCGGGTCGCGACGCTTGGCGCACCGCTTCGGGTGCGTTGGGAAAGCGCTTCTCAAAACCCATGAAGTGGCGAGTCCAGAACTCCCAGCCCTGCGCTGGGTTGTCGAGATCGTTCCACTCGTTGTCCCCGGGCACAATGAAGACAGGTGTCTTGCTCTTTCCCAGAAGTGTGGCAACACGCGCGTAATACGTCTCTGGAAGGACGTCCGTGCCCTTCGTGATGTCACCGAGATGAATGAGGAAAGCGCTGCGCCCGTCTTTGTCCACGCGGTCGAGTTGACTGCGTAGAATGGCCCAGTCCGCGTCCGCGCGGGGCCCATCGCCCACGGCGGAGAAACTCACATCGGTTCCGTGCGTTCCCCGCGTCGCGCACCCGGCGGCGAGGCCAACATACAGAACCGCGCCGAGCAGTTGTAGGCAAATGAAACGGGAACCGTGTTTCACGACGCGAGTCTCCTTATCGGCTGAGGTTCAGTAGGGGCTGGCGGTAGGCAGCAAGGCCAGCCGGCGCACGTGGGTCAGATGAAAGACCTTTTCCACGAACTGCGCGATCGATTCCGGCCCGAAATCGGAATCGGCCAGCTTCACCGTGGTCTCCGTATCCGCGTCGAGCAGATCGTGAAACAGTCCTTCGGTGCGCGCGCGGTCAATCGGATTCATCCGGTGGGCGGCGGAGGGGCGAACTCCTGGTGTGTACTGGGCGTCCTGGGTGAGCGCGTCCGTCTTGACGGCCGCACGCGCTTCTTCCGGGTATTGATGCAGGTCCAGCATCGCGAAGCGGCGCACCACGTCCGAGGTGTCGCTTGCGCCAATCTCAACTTGCATGAATTCGTTATCGGCGGCTCGCGCCGCGCACTCACGGATGTGCCGTACAATCTGGAGCCCTGCTTCCACCGCCTCGCCAGAGGCGCGCAGTTCGTGCCCGGTGATCGACTGGACGCAATCGTTCAGACCGGCAATGCCGATCCGGTATTTGGCTT
>JADLGB010000099.1 GCA_020849535.1 Candidatus Hydrogenedentota bacterium | reverse complement strand
GTTTCCGTGAGGATTCCTTCAAACGCAAGTGTCTCATCCGGGAATTCAGTTACCAGGTCTTCGTCGTTTCCATGAACGCAGCCAGAAAGAAGGTCAAACGCCAGCAACACCGCAGCCGCTATCGCGCCTTTTCGACAGCCCATGGTTGTTCTCCCGCACCCCGCCGCACCAAGCCTCTGTGCACCCTGGGCGAAGATACCTCAGATTCTCCTCGAAGTATAGCGCAGTCACGCCCCCAGCGTGACTGCAATTCTTGAAAATACAGGCGAGACGCCTACGCTACAATAACGCCTCAGCTATTCTCCACAAAATGGTGTGAAAGCTCGGCGACTGTCGGGGAGGCGGGGTATCCCTCCGGATAGCGCACGTAGACCACATGGCCGTCGCTGTACATGACATTGGTGCCGATGGTCCCCGACGAGGTGTCCTGGAGATTCGTGGAGATGAACTCCCACCCCAGGGGAAAGGTTGGGTGATCGTCAATGACATTGTCGACCGCGGGCAAGGTGTACGAGTTCCCAAGGTCATCCTGCACGACGACTTCCCCACCTGCGGAATACACGAGCGGCCCCGTCTGGGCAGGATTGATGATCGTGTAGTAATAGGCCCGGAACTCGTCATCGTTGGTCACCACATACAGCACTTCCGTGGCGATCACATCATCCACTTTCTTGCGGAATGCCGCCCGGCAGGCCTCGCGATCGGGGCGGGAGTCTCTGCGGCCCGCGCTGTTTGCGTTGTCGGCCATCCGCCCGATGAATTCCTGGCGGCCCCCTTCCTTGATTGCCACTTCCTCGGCCTTGCGCATAGCCTTGGATAAGACAGGGAGATACAACGCCATGAGAATCGAAATAATCGCCACCACGACGAGGGTTTCGATGAGGCTAAAGCCTTTAATTCGCGACGGTTGCACGGCGAGTCTCCTTCCCCACGATAGCACTGCCCGAGTGGCCCGTCAAGACCCGAGGAAAGACAGGGCCGGAACCTTGCCCTGCCCAATGGATCTATGGCGAAGCAGTGAAAAAGTGATCGAATCTGGGACACGATCCTCTCCAGTTGGACGCGGGGACTCCAATTAGGTTATGCTGGATACGTCCCCTGCGTTCCACCCCGCCGGCGGCCTTTCCCTTCGGAAGTCCCCGTGCGGTGACACTTTAGAATGAAGGTACGTCATGTCAGCAAAGCAAGAGATCATCTTATCCGGTATACGCCCAACAGGCCGCCTGCACTATGGCAACTACTTTGGAGCCATCAAGAGCTTTATTGAACTCCAGGGTAAAGGGCACCAGTGCTACTACTTCATTGCGGACTACCACGCCCTGACGACCATTTCCGAGCGGGTCGATTTCTTCCAGCAGACCATTGATATGCTGCGGACGTATGTGGCGTGCGGGCTTGACCCGGCGCAATCCGTCATCTACCGGCAGAGCGACCTGCCATGCACGGCTGAGTTGAGCCTGCTGCTGGGCATGATCACGAACATCGGCCACCTCGAGCGCGGGACCACGTACAAGGACAAGTTGAGCAAGTTGGAACAAGGCGCGCAAGGGTTGGAGGGCAATCCCCTTTCGTTTGGCCTGCTCGGGTACCCGGTGCTGATGGCGGCGGATATCCTGATTGTCCGCGCCAACCAGGTGCCCGTAGGTGACGACCAGCGTCAGCACGTGGAAATGGCCATGGACATCGCCCAGAAGTTCAACCACCGGTTTGGAGAGACCCTTACGATTCCGCGCGCCGTCCAGCGGAACGCCCTGCGCCTGCCGGGTCTCGACGGCTCCGCAAAGATGGGTAAGAGCGATAACAACACGCTCGACCTGCTCGACGATCCCAAGACCGTGCTCAAGAAGATCAAGGGTGTTCAGACCACGACCGATCCGGAGCCGCTCGATACAGAATCCAACGATCCCGACGCAGTAATCCCCAGAATGCCGAACAGTGTGGGCGCATTGTACCGGATGCTTTCGCTGCTTGCCCCGGAGGAGGTCTACCTCGAGTTCGTGGGCAAATACCGGCGTGGCGAGAAATTCTATGGCACCCTGAAGACGACGCTTGCCGAGTATGTTTCGAAGTTCAACGAACCGATCATCGAACGCTTCAACGCCCCGGAGAACACGCCCGAATCCGTGAAGGATTTTCTGCGCGAGAACGCCAGGAAGGTCACGCCCGTGGCGCTGGAGACCGTCGAAGCCTGCCGCGAAGCCATGGGAATCGGGAGAAGCCTCTACCGGGCGTAGCGGTCTATTTCTCCGGCAAGAGGCGCCCGTAGATCTCGGCGAGTTCGCGCAGTTTTTCGGCCATGGCGCCCGTCGTCGCATTATCCGCCACGCGCCAGCACCAGTTGGAGCCGCCGGAACTGCCGGGGAGGTTCATTCGGGCCTCGCTGCCAAGTCCCAGCACGTCCTGCAAGGGGAATACCACCGTATCCGCGACGGACGCCATCAAGGTGCGAATGCAGGCCCAGTGGATGTCCTTGCCGGTCACATTCAGGTAGCGCTTCGCGTAAGTGCGGGCATCGCGAATGTCCTTCTTGCTCTGGGTGCTGCCTCCCGCATCGCTCCACCACCCCACGGTGGTGTCGTTGTCCGCGGTGCCGGTATACGCAACGGTGTCGGCTTCCCACAAATGCGGGAGCAGCCCGCTGTGCGCGGCGTCCTTTCCGAAGGCGAAGTGCAGCACGGCCATCCCGGGGAACTCGTGGCGGTGGCGCAGCGCCTCAACCTCGTCCGTAATGACGCCGAGGTTTTCGGCCACGATAGGCAATTTGCCCAAGGCGTGTTCCAACGAACGGAATAGACCGTCGCCCGGACCCGTGACCCAGCGTCCGTTGATGGCGGTCTGCTCGGTGGCAGGAACTTCCCAGTAGGACTCGAATCCGCGAAAGTGGTCGATCCGCACAAGGTCGACGAGTTTCAATGTGGATCGCAACCGCTGGGTCCACCAGACGTATCCGCGTTGCGCCATGAGATCCCATCGATAGATTGGGTTGCCCCAGAGCTGTCCGGTGGCGCTGAAGTAATCGGGCGGTACGCCGGCCACCACGGTCGGATTGCCTTTGTCATCGAGGTGAAAAAGGTCCGGGTGGGCCCACACGTCCGCGCTATCGTGGGCCACGTAGATGGGGATGTCGCCCATGATGCGGATGCCGCGTTCGTTGGCATACGCCTTTAACGCGGACCACTGTTTGAAGAATTGAAATTGCGCGAACTTCAGGATGTAGATCTCGTCCGAGAGGGTCTCGCCCCAAAACCGCAACGCCTCTTCGTGGCGGCGCGTGATGCCTTCGTCCCACGTGTTCCAGGGCGCCCAGTTCTTCGAGTGTTTCATGGCCATGAACAAAGTGTAGTCGCTCAGCCAGGCGTTCTCGTCGAGGCAGAACTGAGTAAAAGCTGCCTGGTCGGGATGGTCCGGCAACGCGCGAAACCTCTCCCCCGCCGCTTGGATGAGTTCTTTCTTGAAGCCAATGACACGCCCGAAGTCCACCTTGTCCGCGGGAAACGCGGGCGGTTCTGCCAGGTCCTGCTTGTCGAGAAGGCCGTCCTCGACAAGCCGGTTCGGACTGATCAGCAGTGGATTGCCCGCAAAGGCAGAGAAACATTGATACGGGGAGTCCCCGTAGCCGGTCGGCCCTAATGGCAAGACCTGCCAGACGCGCTGGCCAGCCTCTTGCAGGAAGTCGATGAATCGATACGCCTCCGCGCCAAGGTCGCCGATGCCGTAGCGGCCGGGCAATGAGGTCGGGTGCAACAAGATGCCACTGGATCTGATAAGTCTCACAACGCATTCCTGGTAACGGAAATCGGTCCGGCGCTACCTACAGCAGTCACGCGCGTACGAATCCCCATAGTGATGATACATCCGACGGCACACGCCGCCCCCGTTCGTCTGTTACGCGGCATCAGTTCGTGGCACTGCCTTCCGCGAGCGGTTCGACGTGCAGGTTCCGGTACGCAACAGGGCCGTGGTCTCCCTGGATCATGAGCGGCCCAAAGGGCTGTTCATCCTGGGCCATGGCCGCGCGCGTGGGTCCGCTCAGTTTCACGTTCTCGTGAATGACGGTACCGTTGTGCTCGACCTTGACGAACTCGGCTTCCGCCGTCTTCTTGCCGCTCTCGTCGAAACGGGGCGCGCGGAATATCACATCGAACGTTTGCCATTGGCCGGGCTCTTTCGAGGCATTCGCCTTGGGGGCGTGGCCCTCATAGCCGCGCTGACTATCCTCGATGCCGGGTTCCTCATGCCAACGCTGATAAATGCCTCCGCAATCACCATGGCCGGGTGTGGCAACGCCCCAACTGTCCAAGACCTGGATCTCATACCGGCCCTGGAAGTAGATGCCGGAGTTGGAGCCCTTGGGGACCATGAACTCGACGTGTAGTTTCACATCGCCGTGCTCCACTTGGCTCACGAGATGATCGGTCTTGCCATCTGGTCCGTTGATCACCGTGCCGCCTCCTGGCGCAAAGCCCAGGAGCTTCTCATTGTTGGGGTCGGTGAAGGTGTCGCCGACGATCTTCCATGTCCCCGTGGGTTCGCGCCACGCCTGACTCAGGTCCTCGACATTCAGCAGGTCCATCGGCTTGTCGACATGGGGCGCTTCGGCGCCCGCGCAGGGCATCAGCACGATCAAGCCAGACAGGATCCCGGCACACACGATTCTCACTCCTGGCACTCTCATCATCGAAACTTCCCCTTGCGTCTCTGCGCCGCGGCGGCGGCATGAATAATACCTGCAATCCTCATTCGTTGTATAGGCTATCTCAGCAATGCGCGTACATGGTCGCGCACCCCTTTGAACCGGGCACTGAACGGCTTCGGGTCGCCTTTCACCGCGACAAAATCCATGCGAACGGTTTTCCGCCGTGGGGCACGCCACGTCTCGGCGTCAAACATGCCAAGGAGACTCAAGCCCGCCCTCATTACTGCGTCTTCCACCTCTTCTGGCTCGTAGACCCGCTCGTAGAGCGTGTAGGCGGGGCCGTTGTTCACGCGAATGCGCGTTTCCGCCGTCAGCGTTTTCCGGTCATATTCGCATTCCCAGGAGGTCACGAACTTGCCGTTGCGCTCGGTCCAACTCTGGCCTGCGAAGTGCTCCAGCACCATGCGCTCCGTGACAATATCGAAGTAGAGGATGCCGTTGGGGGCAAGCGCCGCGGTCAGCGACTTGATCCCGCGTTCCATGTCCGCATTCCGGAGCAGAAAATTCACACTATCGAAAAGACAGGTGATGTAGTTCATGCACCCGTTGAATGGCAGCGCACGCAAGTCGGCAGCCGCCGCGGGAAAAGCGCGTCCGCTCTGTCTGCCGGCACGCAGCATGGAGGCAGACAGGTCAATCCCGATGCTACGCCACCGGTCGCTCTGAAACTTTTTGAGGAGCACCCCCGTGCCGCAGGCCGCGTCCAGGTGCGTGAAAGGCCGCGGGAGTAATTCGCCAATGGCCCCGCCGATCAGATACCAGCGGTCATAATCCACATGACTCATGATCGGGTCGTAGTAACGCGCCAAGTCTACGAAGGAATCACTGGCACTCATACGTCGTCCTGCGTCTCGAGCCAAGCGCAGAAGGCCTCGGTGTTGGGATCGATCAGCAGACCTTTCTTTCGCAGATGCTCGAGCTTGGCGCTGGCCGCATAGCGGAGCGCGGGCAGAAAGCCATGCGCGTCATATAATCTAAGGGCCTCATCCGATTCCTGGTGGTCTCGTAAAGGCTCGGAAAAATCCGCAAAAAACAGGGCCTGTCCAAGAAGTCCTATACCGGGATGTCCGGTTACGTGCCAAGCGATTGCTTCATACACCGAGTCATCTGCGACATGCCACTCATGACGGCTCAGTTCCGCGGCAATGTGGCCGTGCAGCAGATTGGGCTTCGACCAGTGGGTCTCGTTCATGGGAATGCCGTATCGCGTTGCCGCATCGAGCATCGCTTCATTCTTCATGGACTTGCAGGAATCGTGGAGAAGACCCGCGGAAACGGCGCTGTCTGTGTCAAGGCCGAGATCGCCCGCAACGAGATGCAGGACTTTAGTAACGGAAATGCTGTGGCGCACCCGGTTCGCGCCGAGGCGCTCCTCGATCAGACGCTCAAATTCCGCTGCCCGCGGAGCTTGACGCCACTCGCTGTCGAGTGTTTGCAGGCGATCACGTAGCATCGGGACTGTCCCCCGAGGCTTCGGGCACACACGCATTGTAGATGCCTCTGTCTTCGATGTAGCGAAGGACAGCGGGAGGAAGCAGGGCGTCCACAGACTCGCCAACGGCAATGCGGCGGCGGATCTCCGTGGACGACACATCGCTCGACGTGAAGGTGAGGACGTCGTAGTGTCCCTTAACCGCATCCGGAATCAGCCAATTCCCCGGGCGGGGCACTACCAGGATGCGAGCGAGGGAGAGTATCCGTTTGGGGGCGCGCCACCGGGGCAGATCCACGAGGGCATCCATGCCAATAATGAGCGACAAGGCGGAGTCCGGGAAGGCTTCCTTTAGCGCCGCAAGTGTATCCGCGGTGAAAGAAGGTCCCGGACGGTCTATCTCGATGCGGCTGGCCTCCATACGCGGCTCGGATGCCACGGCGGCACTCACCAGCGCGAAACGATCCTCAGCCGATGCGAAGGTCGCATTGTGCTTGTGCGGTGGGTTCCCCGCAACCACGAAGAGCACCCGGTCAAGCGACGCCTGCTCGATAGCCGCGCGGGCCACATCCAGGTGCGTATTGTGGATGGGGTCGAAGGTGCCCCCGAAGACGCCTATCCGTCCGGTTCTACTCAAGGATCTGGCCCGACCCGCGAATGATGTACTTGAGCGAAGTGAGTTCTCGCAGGGCCATGGGTCCACGGCAGTGGAGCTTGCTCGTGCTGATCCCGATCTCGGCGCCGAGTCCGAACTGAAAGCCGTCCGTGAAACGGGTCGAAGCATTCACGTAGACCGTGGCGCTGTCGACGTCATTCAGAAACCGCTCTGCGGCGTCGTAGCCCGTGGTGACGATGGCATCCGAATGATGGGACCCATACTCGTTGATGTGGAGGATTGCGTCGTCCAGCGAATCGACGACTTTGATAGACAGAATCTTGTCGAGGTATTCCGTGACCCAGTCCTCTTCCGTAGCCGCGGCGCAGTCAATGTACTCTCGCGTCCGGCCGCACCCCCGCAATTCGCAGCCTCCTTCAACCAGCACCCGGCTCACGCCGGGAAGGAACAGCGCCGCGATGTCCCGGTGCACGAGCATGGTTTCCATGGCGTTGCACACGCCCGGCCGCTGGAGCTTGGCGTTGACGCAAACGGCCGTGGCCATCTCCAGGTCGGCGTCATAATGCACATAGGTGTGGCACACCCCGTCCAGGTGGGCCACGACGGGGATTCGCGATTCATCGTAGATGCGCGCAATGAGGCTCTTGCCGCCGCGCGGCACGATGACGTCGATGTGGCGGTCGAGCTTCAGCATTTCGCCGACCGCATTGCGGTCCGTGGTCGCGATAATCTGCACTGCATGCTCGGGCACGCCCGCCGCCGAAGCGCCTTCCTCGAAAATGCGGGCGATCGCCACATTGCTATGAATGGCTTCGGAACCGCCGCGCAGAATGCAGGCGTTCCCCGATTTCAGGCAAAGCCCCGCCGCGTCGGCGGTGACGTTCGGGCGGCTTTCGTAGATGATTCCCACAACGCCCAGCGGTTGGCGGATCTGGGCGATGCGCAGCCCGTTGGGGCGCACGGTCTGACCCACGATCTCACCCACGGGATCGGGAAGCGCCGCGACTTGCTCCAGGCCTTCGGCCATGGCGTTGATCCGCTTCTCCGTGAGCGCGAGCCGATCGAGCATCGCGGGCGACAGCCCCTTCGCGCGCCCGCCTTCGAGGTCTTTTTCGTTGGCCGCCTGCAACACGTCGCGAGACGCGCGCAAACGCTTGGCCACCTCGAGCAGTGCGGCGTTCTTGACCGCGCACGACAGCGAACGCAACCCATAAGAAGCACTGCGGGCGCGAACGCCGAATTGCACCATCTCCTCGTGCAGGGTCTGATTCGCCGTTTCCGCCGTGGCCACTGGTCCCGCTCCTTTTTGAAGTGGTTTGTGCTTCAGAGAAGCACGAGATTATCACGATGAATGACTTCGTCGAAATCCTTGCGCCCTAGAATGGACTGGATACTCGCACTTTTGCAACCTTTGATCAGGTTGATGTCGTCGCTCGAGTAGTTCACGAGTCCTCGGGCAACATCCTTGCCCGTCGCGTCGAGAATGCGGACCGCGGCTCCCATATCGAAGCTGCCATCCACAGAGGTGATCCCTGCGGCGAGAAGACTCCGCCCCTGCTCCAGGAGCGCGCGCCGGGCCCCGTCATCGATGCGCACGGCACCTCGCGTGGAGCGCCCGAACGCGATCCACCGTTTGCGGTGCGACAGGACCGCCGCCGACTTGCCGAAGGTGGTGCAAGGGGCGTTGCCGTCGAGGACATCCCTCACGATGTTGGGGCGGCGTCCGTTCGCGATGACCATGACCAGGCCGGAGGCACAGGCAATCTTGGCCGCTTCAAGCTTGGTCTTCATCCCCCCCACGGAAGTCTCCATGCGGGTGTCCCCAGCGAGCGCCTCAGTCTCATCCGTCACGGTTTCGACATGCTCGATGAGCGCGGCGTCTTTGTGGGTGGTGGGGTTCTTATCAAATAGCCCATCGACGTCGCTCAGTAAAATGAGGAGGTCCGCATCGACTTTGCCCGCGAGTCGCGCCGCCAAGGTGTCATTGTCCCCGAAGCGAAGCTCCTCGGTCGCGACGGAATCGTTTTCATTGGCGATCGGGATGATTGTCTTGAGCTCAAACAACGTGTGAATGGTGTTCCGGATGTTGATGTAGCGCTGGCGGTCATCGAGGTCCGCGGCCGACAGCAGCACCTGCGCGGTATGAAGGCCCTCGCCGTACGTATCGAACATCACTTCGTAATAGTGCATGAGACGCGACTGACCGACGGCTGCCGTGGCCTGCTTGAGGGGAAGCACCTTGGGCCGTTCCGTCATGCCGAGTAAGTTCATACCGCACCCAATGGCGCCGGACGACACCATCAGGACATTGAGGTCGCGTTCACGCTTGAGCGCGGCCAGCTCTTTGACGATGGACTCCAATACGAGGCCATCGAATCCGGAGGGGCCAGCAAGAAGCGACGTCCCCACTTTCACGACAAGCGTCCTGACGTTATTCGGAATGGTACTCAAGTTCCACGTCCCCAATGACGATAGTCTCGCCTTCTTTTGCCCCCATGCGCTTGAGAGCCTTTAGCAATCCCATGCGCTGAAACTTCTTGTGAAGGTAGCGCACGGCCTCATCATTTGAGAAATCCGTCATGCGCACCGCCCGCAGGACGGCCTTGCCCTTCACTTCCAATCCGCCGTCCGTCCGCGTCACCTCGAAGGGCGCTTCAAATACAAACTCCAGTTCTTGCAAGGGCGCTTCCGCGGAGAGTTCTTGCTGGCGCACTCGGTCTACTAATGCCCAGAGGTGCTCCAAGAGTTCCGGAATTCCTTCACCCGTCGCGCCGGAAATGAGCCAGGGGCTATCGAACTGCGTGGCGACTTCGGTGTAGCGTGCACGGTTCTCTGAGATATCCGCCTTATTCAGTGCGAATACCTTGGGACGCGATGCGAATACCTCACTGTGTTGCTCCAACTCGTTTTCAAGAATCGCACACGTCGCCATGGGGTCCGCATCGCCCAAGTCGATCAGGAAAAGCAGCACGCGGGTCCGCTCGATATGCCGTAAGAAATCATGACCAAGACCCTTCCCCTCGGCGGCGCCCTCGATAATGCCTGGGATATCCGCAATCGTCAGGGTCCGGTAGTCACTGAGAGAAGCAACGCCCAGATTGGGGGAGAGCGTCGTAAAGGGATAGTCCGCAATCTTCGGCTTGGCCGCCGTCACGGATGCGAGGAAGGTGGACTTGCCGGCGTTGGGCAATCCCACGAGGCCGACCTCCGCGATGACTTTGAGTTCCAGGTCGTATTCAAAGTCCTCACCCGGTTCCCCCTTCTCCGCGAAACGGGGCGCACGGTCCACGGACGAAACGAAGCGGGCATTGCCTTTGCCACCCCGGCCTCCCAAAGCGGCCCGAAACGTCTGCCCATCCTCGGTGAGGTCCGCGACGACGTCGCCCGTATCCGTCCGCCGGATTACCGTGCCCGTCGGGACATGGATGTAGATGTCCTCGCCGTTCTTGCCGTGGCAGTCGCTGCCTTGGCCATGAACGCCGGGGTTACCCTTGCGGTGAGCGTGGAATCGGAGGTCCAGGAGGGAGGTATAGCGCGCATCGGCCAGGAAATACACCGAGCCGCCATTGCCCCCGTCGCCCCCATTGGGGCCACCGCGGGGCACGTACTTCTCGCGCCGAAAGCTGCAACATCCGTTGCCGCCCGCACCGCCGGTGACGCGAATTCGTGTGCGATCGACAAACATGATGGGCAGCCCGGGGCCGCGGCATTACTCCGCCGCGGCCGCCTCTACGACGTCAACACACTTGCGATCTTTACGCACCTGGCGGAACTTCACAACGCCGTCCACGAGGGCAAACAGGGTGTCGTCTTTGCCGATTCCCACGTTGGAGCCCGGAAAGAACTGGGTGCCCCTCTGGCGCACCAGGATGTTGCCCGCGCGAACGCTTTGTCCGCCGAATTTCTTCACGCCAAGCCGTTGGGCGGCGCTGTCGCGACCGTTGCGCGAACTGCCGCCCGCTTTCTTGTGAGCCATGCTGCTTCTCCTTTACGCCTGAATCTCGCGCACTTTAAGCTGAGTGTAATACTGGCGGTGGCCCTGCGTCCGCATATAGTTCTTGCGGCGCTTCTTCTTGAACACCCGAATCTTCTTGGCGCGATCCTGGGCGGTGACTTCACAGATGATCTTGGCGCCGGCCAGCGCCTTGGGGTCCACGACCAGCGAATCTTCGTTCGCCAGGAGGCACACGCCGCCGAGTTCGACCGTATCGCCCACCGGGGCCTCGATCTTCTCCACGCGCACGATGTCGCCTTTGGCAACCTTGATTTGCTTGCCGCCGGTTGTTACCACTGCGTACATGTTCTGCTCTCCGTTCTCAAGACGCGCCGTGCGCGTACCCTCATATCCGATGGTTCCAAACCGTTCATCGCGTATAGTGTCTGCCGGTCCCCCGGCAATGCTCAGTGCCGGGTCGCAAACTGCGTAGCCGCGGCCCGCAGTTCCGCTACCGCCGACAATGACGCAAGATAGCTCGACTTCGCGTTGCGCGGCGACGGCAGGTTCTCCGTCACGGTCTTCAACTGCCCGAAGGCTCCTTCCGCCACGATTTCATGCGAATTCACGGTCGCGTGGGGGTCGGCAACGATTCGGACCAAAGTCTCGTCCGGTCCAATCCCTGCCAGACTCAGCGCCGCCGCCACATTCACGTTGTGCGGGAACGCCTTACACGCATCGCGCGCGGAACCCTCGAAGACCACCTTGGGCTCGGTCAGACTCTCGACGTCGATGCCGTGTTCCTTCAGATACGGCGCGCCTGCCAGCCCTTTGGGAGGCTTCCGGGTCGTCAACGTCACATGGTGCAGACCGCCTTCCTTCGCGGCCCGGATTCCGTCGAGACCACACATCGCTCCCGAAGGGAGCCGGATCTGCACGTTATTCTGCCGGGCTTCGGTCAGCAACTCCGGGTGCTCCATCAGGCCGCCGATACTCAGAATCAGGCAATCGCACCCACTGGCTATCGAGGCGTCCACGACCGCTTTCACCGCGGACGGCTGGGCGCATTCAACCAGGAGGTCCACTGCGGCCGCGTTCTCCGCGATCCCACAAATCTTCGCATTCAAATTGAATGAATTCAGCAGCAACTTGGCCCGCGCGTCGTCGATGTCTGTCAGGGCAACGATTTCCGCGGGAATCTGGCCGCGCTGTAACGCAATGCAAAGGTCGGCTCCGATATTCCCGCAGCCGACAAGGCCCACTCTCATTTTGGACATACAGAACCTACAAGACGAAGCTCTCGGCCATCCGTCCCCTCGCGGCCGGAGCGTCCGCTTTCACTGCACCAACTCGCTTCGAGGTGCGAGACGAATAGCGGAAGATATCACACTACGGGGACGCAAGTCAAACTTGGAACGCAATTTAGATTGTGCGCCGCCAGCGCCGCGTTTTGGGGGCCGCAGTCATCACGCCATCTGCGGCGCCAGAGCGAGTTCTCCGGTAACTCCTTGAAGCAGATAGTTGAGAACGTCTTCAGCGCTGTACGACAGACAACCCGGCCGGAGGAAACGCCCCAAATCTTTGAGGTCGTCTCCAGCGGTGATGATGGGCAATTCGGTGTTGCCGGTTTTCTGGGTCTGGGGGCACCCCACCGCGGCGGACAGCGCGTTGCACAGGCACTTGCGCCCGCTGGTGTCTTCTTCCTTGCCGCCCTTCTTCAGATATTGGTCAACCGGCTCTGCGGGGCAACGGAAGCCTACGCTGCCGTTCTCCTTCTTGTAGGCTTGACGCAGGAACCCCAGATCGCAAATGCGCGGTCTTTCGGCATAAAGGCCCTGCTCCGCGAGAGTATCCGGCACAGAGGCCACTTTGAACGGGAAACCGGTGGGCGAAGCCAAGGGATCGGTGAATACATTCATGTCGCCCGCGGCGACACGTTCAAGTGCGGCTTGCTTAATCTCCGGTGTGAAGCCTGATTCCTCGCAGAAGGCAAAAGCGGTACCTACCTGCACGCCTTCGGCGCCCAATTCCAACGCTTCCTTGACACGCTCCGGAGTCCCGTAGGAACCCGCAAGCCAGAACGGACGCCCATGGGCCTTAATCGCATTCAAGTCCACAACATCTTTAGGACCGTACACCGGCTCTCCGCTGGGACTCAAGGCGTTCTGCCCACGCGGCGGCGCATTATGTCCGCCGGCGGTGGGACCTTCGATTACAAAACCATCCACCCTGCCGGTCGCCTTCTTCACCAGCGCCGCCGCAAGCACCGCCGAGGCGATGATGGCCAGGAAAAGCGGCCGTTTCAGTGCCTTCATGGGTTCGGACATGATCCGCCGGGGATCGAACACGGTCACGTGCTCGTCTCCAGGAGAAGCGCCTTCCACATGGACATTCAGGCGCACCGGTTCATGGCGGGACAGACCGTCTAGAAGACCCGGGATCTCCATGGGAATCCCGGCTCCCATCAGAACGTAGTCCACACCGGCCAACATGGCTCCGAAAAGAGTGGAAGGATTGGGAAGCCGGATCTTCTCCAGAAGATTGATCCCTACGACTCCATCGTGCCCTTCCTTGGCCAAGTAAACTTCTGAGTAGCTGGAAGTGACGGTCAACTCTAGAAGATCCTGCGATGGATTGAGCGTGTACATGGAGTGCAGCTTAAACGGGGTATTCGCGGGGCCGCGCGCGGGTCTGTACCAATCTTTCAGGATCCGCTCGGCAATCTCCGGGACCGGGAATGTCGCGAGTGCGCGCCGAACGTGACCGCCCGGATCCCCTGCTTGGAGCTTCCGGCCAACGACAGTCGCCAAGGCCGTGCCAGACACGACGCCCAACTGGCCTCTCATGGACACTGCCTTCGCAAGCAACCAGTTGGAGACGGCCGCCCCCATGCCCCCCTGGATAATCGTGGGATATCTCTGCACGCGCTAGTTTCCTTCCTTACCCCCGAGTATTCGTCATTGTGAAATTGCCCAATCGAACGGCCCCACCGCGACATGGGGTACCCACCCTCGCATTCCTGGGTATTGCCCCGAGCCGCGGAATGATACGTACCTTGCATGGCACGAGAAACGGCTCAGAGCCTATTATCTCTTGAACGACAATGGGAATCAATCTTGCTCCCCTCTGCCTGAAGATTCACGAAATCACCTTGGCCTGGGCGGAGTGCGCGGGACCACCCTGGCGCTGCTCGCCTGGAGTTCCTCCATCGTGGCTGTGCCGTCTCTATCCTGGTCGGCCTCACGAATCCTCAGGTGCAGGACCTCCGGCACCTCGCTCACCGCCAACCGCCCATCTCCATTCGTATCATAGCGTTTCATCAATTCTGGGATGGTGGGGAGGCGTCCCTCGCGAACCACTCGAACGGGCCCGCCGGTCTCAAGCATTCGCTTGCCCGCCGCAATTAGTTCTTCCTTGGACACTGCCAAGTCGCCGTTGGTGTCAAATTGCTTCGGGTCGTACTGCCGGATACGGGGCGCTTCCTCCCGCGTCAACACGCCGTCCCGGTTCGTATCATGTTCGAGAAAGAAGCGGTCGAGATTCGGGAACAGGTCTTCCGTATTCCCAAGTGGCGGGGCACCGTCCTGCCGTGGAGGTGGCGGGCCTGCGCCCGCATCTAGAACCGGACCGCCGTCCGCACTCAAAGGTGATGTAGTTGCGTTGTTCTGGGGCGCCGCTTCTCCCTCTCCTCTTACAGTGTGCTTTAGCCGGTATCGCGCACCTAACGCTCCCGCAACCAGAACGAAAAGCACGATCGCGCCCACCAGCCCCGCGCGCTTCCAGATAGGTGAAGGGGACCACACCCTGTTGCTGGAGTAACCATCCGGGTGTACAGGCAGCGTCCGCGTCTGAGATGAGCCGGTTTCTGCCACTGCTTTGGCCAGACTGAGTCCATCGCGGATTCGGGCCAAGTCCAGAAGAACTTCGCGCGCAGTCGAATACCGCCTCGCGGGATTCTTTTGAAGCAGCCCAGCGATGAAGTCGTGAACGGTTTGGGGCACTCCGGTGACGTAGTTCTCAAGCGGCTCCGGCCGGTCGAGCGTAATACTGCGAATGAGCGTTGCCGGAGTGTTGCCCGCGAACGGGATGTGCCCGGAGATGAGTTCATACAGCGTCACGCCGAGAGAAAACAGGTCGCTGGCGGGCCCCACTTCACCCATCCCGCACTGCTCGGGAGACATGTACTGGGGCGTGCCGATGAAGGTCCCCTCGGCGGTGAGCTGGGTCTGGGCTTGCATGACCTTCGCAATGCCGAAATCGGTGACCCGCACGCGGCCTTGCCGATCCACGAGCACGTTGGCGGGCTTGATGTCCCGGTGAACGACCCCGTGCGCGTGGGCGCACTCGAGTGCGGACGCAACCTGCGCCGCAATGCCCATGGCGCGCTGCCAATTCATGGGGCCTTCTTGCTTGATTAGCGTTTCCAGTGAAACACCATCCACGCATTCCATCGCGATGTAAGGGATATCGCCGTTCAAACCCACACCGTACACCTGGACGATGTTGGGATGGTTGAGCTTCGCGGACGCTTTCGCCTCGCGCTCAAAGCGTTGGACGATTCCCTCGACATGGAGGTAAGACGGGAAAAGCACCTTGAATGCCACAGGCCGGTCGAGGGTCGTGTCGCGGGCCAGGTACACGGCGCCCATGCCCCCTTTGCCGAGGCAACGCAGGATGGCGTATTGGTCGATCTGTTTGCCGCTGAGATCTTCGTCTTGGAGGCCGCCCATTGTTTCGCGTATGTACTCCCCTCATCTGTTGTCGCAACTGTGTCCGGAACGTGCCGCTTCGGTGGCTCGGCCACGTGCAAATAAGTATACTCCATTTGATGAAACACCGTAGCAGCGGAATCGTCGCGATTCCGGAGCAGGAGACCAACTCATGACATTTTCACGCAGAGACTTTGTGGCCGCACTGGTGTGTTCAGGTACGGGCGTTGCCTTCGCGGCGGAACAAGGCGGCAGCGCACCGGGCGCCGGAAAGCACCCCGTCTTCGTCGTGGCTACGATTGAGGTGAAGCCCGGCAAGCGCGCGGAGTTTGTGGAAATCTTCAAAGCCAATGTCCCGAACGTACTAGCCGAAGATGGGTGTGGCTTTTACGAACCCGTGATCGACGTCGCTTCGGGCGTCGGCGCGCAAGCCCCGCTTCGCGAGGACGTGATGACGGTCGTGGAGAAATGGGCCAGCCTAGACGCCTTGCTCGCCCACCTCAAAGCGCCGCACATGGACGCCTACCGGGAGAAGGTGAAGGACCTTGTCGTGAAGGCCACCCTGCACGTGATGAAACCGACCTGAGGGCTGGCATGGGTGCGAAGCATAGGGCAGCGCCTTGTACGGGTAGGGGGTCGAATTGGCGAACACTCCATTCGAGCTTCGATACGCGCTGAGCCGCATGCAGCGGCTCGTGCCACACCTACGCATCTGGGGGGTGGGGTGGACCCTGTTCGTGGTTCTCCTCTTCCTCTTTTTCTGTGTGCAAACCCTGCGTTCCATCGTCCTCACGGATCTCCTCGGCATTGCGGTGTTTGGGGGACTGGCTTTCGGGGTGTTCTTTCTATATCGAGGGATGTTCACCGGACTTCTCGATGTGATGGTGATACCTGTGCGTCACATGGACATCATTGTTGAGGAAAACGCGGCAGGAGTGCTCATCGGAAGCGAACGGTGGTACCTCTTCCTCGACGGAATCACGGACCTGCGGAAGTTCCGCGATGACACATGGACCCTGCAACATGTCAATGGATCCGTGCTGCACATCGCCGCCTCCACGATCACAGAGGACCAAATCGCCCACTTCCGGACGGGTATGGAACGGGGCCGCACACGGGAGGGCATTCGCGCGGTCATCGAGCGTGGACGGAGAATCAAGGCCATCCAGGAATCGATGGGTGGCGGGAGAGACGGCGAGACATCCCCTCCCTCGAATTGAACATGCGAGTGCGGCCACCGGGGCCGGAAGCAAGCTGGGTATCCGCTCGAACGCTGAGCGGTTGACAAAAGTTACCCGGAGAATGCTTCGGGCGCCCCGATCCTTGAAGTCAACCGAAAGGGGGTGCCTATCGAGGACCTCGAAAGACCGAATGGGACACAGGCGAGGGCGCCTATGCCACACGCGCTTGAGTAGCCAGTCGGCCCTCTTCCTGTCTTCCTGACCTGGGTCTGCCCGAATACCTCGAGAAACTCAAACAAACGACGGAGAGGAGATAGACGTGTGGCATAGGCGCCCTCGCCTGTGCTCTTCATCTTTTCCCGGACCGGTACTTTCTTGACATGCGCCGTAACCTGTGGTAAAGTTCCGCTGGTTTGACACGATTTGGGTGTTCTGTGCCTTGTCGGAGGGGCATGTCGCCCACAGGTGCTTTCTCTTGCGTGTGTCTTTCCATCCTATGTGCTTACATTTTAACAGGTTACGGGTTTCCATTGGCTAAATACTCGCGAGAAGTCGTCACTCAGGTCTTGTCTGCGACAGATATCGTCGAGATCGTGGGATCGTTTCTGGAGTTGAGGCCTTCCGGAAACGGCCGCTACGTCGCCCTCTGTCCATTCCATAACGAAAAGACTCCTTCCTTCCACGTCAGCCGGGACCGCCAGAACTTCTACTGCTTCGGCTGCGAAAAGGGTGGAGATGCCATCGGCTTCATCCGGGAAATGGAGGGATTGAGTTTCATCGAATCGCTCCGCAAACTCGCGGATCGGGCAGGCATCCAATTGCCCGCGATGACCGAACGCGAAGGCCAGGACGAGTATTTGAGGTCGCGCCTTATCGAACTCGGAGCCTTAGCGGCGCGCTTCTATTCGGAGACGCTTCGCGATCCGCTCAAAGGCGGAAAGGCGCGCCAATACCTGAAAACCCGGACCTTGGCCGACGCAACGGTTAAGAAGTTCGGGCTCGGGTACGCCCCGGACGGGTATAGCTCGTTTCTCGATGCCGCCAAAGCGGAGAAGTTCCGCGAACGCGAGTTGGACGCCTCGGGCCTCGTCAAGCGCGGCGAACGCGGCGGATACTACGACACGTTCCGAAGCCGGCTGATGGTGCCTATCCGCGATGTTTCCGGCAATATCGTCGCCTTCGGTGGACGCGACCTCACGGGCGCATCCCCCGCAAAGTACATCAACTCGCCGGAAACGGTGCTGTACAAGAAGAGCCGGGTCCTGTACGGCCTCCACGAGGCGCGCGACGCACTGCGCAAAGAGAAGCAAGCCATCCTTGTGGAAGGCTATTTCGACCTGATGCGCTGCTTCGACGCGGGCATCTGCAACGTCGTGGCCACCTGCGGGACCGCCCTGACCACGGAACAAGCCGCCCTCATCCGGCGTTATGTTCCGGAGGTGGTCGTCGTGTACGACGGCGACGCGGCGGGCGTGCGCGCGGCCTTGCGCGGCGTGGCAATCCTGACCGCCGCCGGCCTTACCGTGAGGGCCCTTGTGTTGCCCGGCGGAAAGGACCCCGATGACTACATCCGCGACGCGGGAGCGGACGCTTTCCGCGCGCTGGTTGACAGTTCGCTGGACTTTGTGACGTTCTACATCAGGATGAATGCGGAACGTCTGGGCTCGATCGAAGGGCGCACGGACGTGGCGAAGGAAGTGTTCACCATCGTGCAGGGTGTCGATGACCTGATGCGCGTGGACGAGTATCTCAAGCGCGCAGCCCATGAACTGGACCTGGACGAGTGGCGCTTGAAACGCGAGTTCGAGGCGCAGCTTCGCGGACGCGGGACGCCGGCCCAGGCCCCTGCCGAGGAGAAGCCCGCCACCAAGCGGGTATCTCAGGATGACCGGGATTTCCTCTCGGTGCTCCTGCATTCGGAGCCGATGCGGGAACGCGCCGAGAAGGAGCTGAAGGGCATTGCCCTGAAACCAGGCCCCTTCGCCGAGGTATTAACCGCTATATTGGCAAGCGTCCAAGAACGCTTCGATGACGAGGCGGCGGCTAGCCTTTACGCGGCGGCGTCCAACCGCCACGAGACGACCGCCGATCAGGCGGAAGTCCTGGTATCGCGCCGGATTGTGAGCTTGAAGCGCGAAGCGCTGCTGCTGGAGGAGCATGACCTTGAAGAAGCTATCCGGCAGGCGAAGCGCCAGAATGACACAGCCCGCGAGACCGAGCTGGTCATGCGCAGGATAGGCATACGAAAGGAAATAGATGGACTCGGGGCCGCGTAGGCGCCCGGGTCTTGCAGTGTTAGTAGTACGGAGCAATCATGACCGAATCGCGCGAGGGTGGAGCAGAACACACTATGTCCAAGACATCGATGCGTGAAGCAGTGAAGAAGAAGGCACTGGAGTTGGCCAAGGAAAAGGGCAAACTCACCTACGACGATCTCAACGAGATCCTGCCGGCCGACACGGGCTCCGGCGATATCTCCAAAGATATCGACGAGATGATGGTCATGCTCAGCGGCATGGATATCGACGTCGTGGATGATCTGCGGGTGGACGCCGAAACCCGGCAGGTCGAGCAGCAAAAGGAAAAGCAGGCGAAACGCGCGGAGACACGCCGCGACGCCGCGCAGTCCCGCCTCGAGCGGGCCGATGACCCCGTGCGCATGTACCTGCGCGAGATGGGGCGTGTGCCGCTGCTGACCAAGGACCAGGAAGTCGCCATCGCCAAGCGCATTGAAGCGGCTGAGAACGACCTGACCGAGTTGCTCCTGAGCACGCCGTACACGCTCAAGGAGATCGGAATGCTCGCCGCGCGCATCATGGCGGGCCGCCTCAGCTTCGGCCAGATTACAGAGGTTGAAGACCCGAAGCTCCAGGACAAGTTCCTCAAGCGATTGCCCGCGTTGATGGACGAGATGGTGGCATTCGACCAGCAGGTCGAGAACCAGGACAAGCGCGCGCGCCGTCCTAGCCTGAGCGAAAAGGCGCGGGAAAACATCTACGGGCGCGTCCGCGAAATCCGCGCGCAACAGGCCGACCTTGTTCGCGAATTCCATCTCAAGAACAAGGAAATCATGAAGATCGCTCGGAAGATCAAGAGTCTCAAGCGGCGTATCGCCACGTCGCGGGATGAGATCGACCGCGTTGAGCGTGAAGTGGGGTACTCCGCGGCCGAGATTAACAAGTTCGCGGTTCAGCTTCGCCGGTCGCAGTCGGCCGCACAGAAGCTCGGCGTTGACCGCGACGTGATCCTCGATGCCGAGCGACGTCTCGGTATGGCCCAGCGCAAGATCGATCAGATCGAGTCGGATGCGAAACTGGACAGTGACGAGATCACCGCGCTCATCGACACGATCAAGGAGAAGGAGGAGCGCATCTACAGTGCGAAGATGGAACTGGTCGAAGCCAACCTCCGGCTCGTGGTCAGCATCGGCAAGAAGTACACAAACCGCGGCATGTCCTTCCTCGACCTCATCCAGGAGGGCAACATCGGCCTGATGAAGGCCGTCGACAAGTTCGAGTACCAGCGCGGCTACAAGTTCAGCACCTACGCGACGTGGTGGATTCGCCAGGCGATCACGCGGTCTATCGCGGACCAGGCGCGCACCATCCGCATTCCGGTGCACATGATCGAGTCGATCAACAAGTTGGTGCGCACGAGCCGCCGCCTCGTGCAGGAGTATGGCCGCGAACCCAGCGCGGAAGAAATCGCGGAAGAGATGCAGATGTCCGCGGACAAGGTCCGCAGCATTTTGAAAATCGCGCAGGAGGCGATCAGCCTCGAGACGCCGGTCGGCGATGATGGCGACAGCAACTTCGGCGATTTCATCGAAGACAAGAGCGCCGAGTCGCCCGCGAACGCCACGGCGTTCAGCGTGTTCCAGGAGAAGCTCGACGAAGTGCTCTCCTCGCTCACCGAGCGCGAAGAAAAGGTGTTGCGCCTGCGCTTCGGCCTCGGCGATGGCTACCCGCGTACCCTCGAAGAAGTGGGCAGCGTGTTCAACGTCACCCGCGAACGCGTCCGCCAGATTGAGGCGAAGGCCCTGCGCAAGATGCGGCACCCAACCCGCGCCCGCGAACTGAAGCCCTTCCTGGATTGGACGCTGGGCACGTAAACAGAATCTCACTGGACGCCGGCACCGCGCCGGCGTCCCGTTGCCATCTCTCTCAAAAGGCGGATACAATCCCGCTTCCCTAACAAGGGGCCCGTAGCTCAGTTGGTTAGAGCAGGTGACTCATAATCACTTGGTCGTAGGTTCGAGTCCTACCGGGCCCACCAATCAAAATCCTCGAGAGCATGCATCTGGCTGGCGCGGTGTCGACTGCCATGCGCATTTCTCTAACGGAATAGCCATTTCCAATTCTCTGAAATCTGTGTCAGACCAGGGAAGCATACGAAAAGGGACCAGAAACCAATGCGGGGCAAGCGCGTGTGGCATAGCCGCCCTCGGCTGTGCTCTTCATGGGTTGATCCCAAAACGGCAGTCACCCCTGGTAACGCCCCCCCCGTCATCCTCGCGAAAGCAGGGACATCCTCGCGAAAGCACGGCGGACAGGAATGTCCGCCCTCCTAAACGTGATGTCGTATATTATCGGGCACCTTTTTCCCGGTCAGTCTGTCTTATAGTCGTTCGCCCGAATGTGGTCCGGTCAGGGGATCAAGGCGAATCCGGTCTTGCGATTGCTTCTCGAATGCCAAGCGGAGCAAACAAAACCGCACTGCCGCAGTGTGTATCGTGGGCTGAAGATGGAAAAGGAAGGCGTACCAAATGACATCCCCCGTTGACGAAGCGCTGGTGAGGAAGGCGTGCCAAGGCGACCCGGAGGCCTTTGCACGACTCGTAGAGCAGCACTACCGGACCGTGTATGGGCTGGCGTTCAGCGTGGTGGGCAACTGGGCTGCGGCAGATGACATTGCGCAGGAAACCTTTCTGCAGGCCTGGTCCAAGCGAGAGACTCTGCGCAATGCGCGTGTATTTCCGGCCTGGCTGCGGCGTATTGCCAGGAATCTCGGCGTGAATTGGATTGAATCCGCGATATACCGGCGGCGGCTGGCCGAACGATACCGGCAAGAGACCGATCCCAGTGCGCCGTCTGCGCAGGCGCCAGACGTACACACTGATGCGTTGGCGCGTCGTGCGGATGTTTGGCAAGGCCTGCAGAATCTTTCCCCAACCCTTCGCGATGCGGTCGTGCAGTTCTATCTCCACGGGAAGACCGTGCGTGATCTCGCCGACGCCCTCGGCATCAGCGAGAACGCTGCGAAAAAGCGCCTGCAAAAAGGCCGGGCGAAACTGCGTGACTACTTCGAACGACAATGGAAGCGTGAACTTTCGGAAGCGCGCGATGCCTTCCAACCCCAGTCCGCCAAAGAGCGGTTCCTGCTCGGCGTTGCCATTGGGCCGGCGCTACCGGAAATCGGCGCGCAATCAGTGGCTACGGGCATCGGCCTGTGGTGGGCATCCGTGCAAGGCAGCGTGCTGCAAAAAGCGTTGCTGGGAGGTACCTTCATGACGGTTAAGAAGACCGCGGTGGCTGCGGTGATTCTGGTATTGGCCGTGTCGGCGCTGTACTGGACGCAACTCGGCGGCAAGATCAACGTACCCCAAGGTGCTGAGGGCGGCGTGGATCGGGCGCTGAAACCCACGGAGCAAAACAAGAATGCTCGGCATGCCAATCCGGTTCGCGGAGCGGTCTCTCTAGCCTCCGCCGATCCTGATTCGGGCCAAGCTCCCGGCGCAGGCGATTCAGAAACGGAGATGATTGTTACGCCGAATAAGATTGAAGATCCGAACGACTATGCGTGGGTGACTGGGACGGTGGTGAACGCGGACAACGAGCCCCTGCCGGGGGTGGAAGTATCGGTCGGGGCGTTGGGACTCTCGCTGTCGCCAAAGGACGCAGAACCCAAATTGCTGGCGGCGAACCGTGCCGCGTATAACCGATTTTTGTACTCTCCCGAGCACTATTGGACGAGTTATACCGACGCTTTTGGCGAGTTCCTGGTAGAAGGGCTCGCGTACGAGGGGCTGGCGATTGTCTCCGCACGTGCGCCCAACTACCTTTCAGCTATGAAACGCGTCGATCTGAGTCCGGGACAAGGGACGACGCCGCTGAGGCTGGTGCTCAAGCCGGGCGCTACGGTGTATGGCCGCTTGCTGAGTGCGACAGGCACGCCGATAACAGACGCGGCGCTGAAGCTGGCGGGTTTTGTTGCCGATGACCATGCGCAAGGGGAGTCCATAGGCGAGATTTCGTTTACCGATCCTGAAGGGGTGTTCGAGATGGGGGTGGAAGGAGCAGGCGTAGCGTCGTTGGTAGCGGAGAGCGCGACGTACGGACACGCCACGTTTTCGAAGGTCCCGGTGGATCCGGCCAAGGAGGTGGTATTGCGGTACGAAGCCGGTGCGACGGTATTTGGCGTGGTCAGTGATCAAGCCGGGACGCCGGTGTCGGATGTTGAGGTGCGACTTGACGGGTGGGTCGTGAACTCGACGGGCATCGCGAAGGGGGCGACGTATTCCGCGGCCACCAATGCCGACGGCACGTTTCGCATCGAAGACGTAGCCACCGGGCAGACGTATGAAACTCGGGTTATGGGCGCAGGGAACAAACCGATCGGGGTTGGGGCTGAACTGCGCGATCTGGAAGCGGGCGGCGAGTATGAGCTGAATTTTGTGCTGCGGGCGGCGATGACAATCGAAGGGACGGTATTGGGGGTTGAATCGGACGAACCCGTGCCCGGCATCGCCGTAGTTGCCGCAGCCGTCGAAGGCAGCATGCGCGGTGCCGCCGTGACCGGAGCCGACGGAGGCTACGCCATAGAACTGGTGGGCGATGGCGGCGTGTTTTGGGTATTTGCGGAGTACAACCGGGAAGGCGCGCGCATCGCGGCCGGACCGTCCGAACTGCCCGGCGTGCATGTAGAATTGAAGCCCGGCGAGACCGTGGAACAGGATTTGGAGATTCTCGAACCGGTGACTCGATCATTCTGGGTGGTCGATGGTGCGGGCGCACCGGTTTCCAACGCACGCTTGTCGGCATTTGAGAGCGGTTCCGACGGCGAGGGCGCGTACCAGCGGCAGGAACGCACGGATGCCGAGGGCCGGGTTACGCTGCACGGGTTAGAGCCGTTTAACACGATAGCGATCCAATTCAACAAGGAAGGCCTGCTGCCCACCTCGAGCGAGGCGCTGGCGGGGCAGCCCGGCAAAGTGCTTCCAGAAGAGTTGATAGTGGTGCATGCGCCTGCGGGAATTGCGGCGGTGATGCACGGGCCGGAAGGCGAGGTGTTAGTCGACCAGAAGATGACGCTAAGCGTGCGCGACAACAACGGGAAAACGCGTGAACTGACGGCTCGTACGGACGACCATGGGGTGTTGTATTTAAGGGGCGTCTTGCCGGCGACGGAGGTGGATCTTTACATTACGACGGAAGTCAACCACGAGGACGCGCTGGAGACCCTGTGGATTCAGACGGATCCGGTGGTCTTGGAGGCGAACCAGGAAACGGATCTCGGTGAATTGGTGTTGACCCGGCTTCGGGATTAGGCCTGCTCTGGACATGCACGATTGGTGACGATCGATCGTCAGATCGCATTTCTCACCGACAATCCCGGTTGAACGTGCCGGTAGGAGAAATGGCCGGGTGAGATGCAGCGACTATCTATTATCCTTGAGAGTACTGAGTTCTCGGATACTGTCTGGGCTCGGCGAAAAGTCCCGATAGGGACAACAGATAAGAGCCCGGCGCGGCATGACCGCAACCAAACGAAGAGGGGTATCCACCGAATTAACCGATTGCACCGATCTCAAGAGACAAACCGAAAAGGGGGAAACAGCAAGGGGGAACCAGCACAGGGGCACGGGCGTCTCGCCCGTAATCGGAGAGCACTCAAACGCAGAAGCGTTGCCTTCGCAGAGGAACGCGCAGAAGCAAGCGGACGGCATTCTGGTACTGCCTCGCTTTCCAAGCGCGGCAGCACAGCGCTTCGTTCAAGTGAGCGACCTGACGGCTCACATAGTCCGCCACCCGCATCTTGGCATCTGAGCCCGGGCTCGGCGAAAAGTCCCGTAGGGACGACAGATAGTAGCCCCGGATTTCAATCCGGGGTCCTCCGCACCCCCCTCGCGCAGTCCCGGAGGGACGGCAGAGCCCATCATTTCAACAGCGGCAGTCAAGCCTGGGAACGCCCCCCCCGTCATCCTCGCAAAAGCAGGGACATCCTCGCGAAAGCACGGCGGACAGGAATGTCCGCCCTCCTAGTTCAATTGGGAGGGCGGACTTTCCAGTCCGCCATCTTCGGGTTTCCCCGCAGCCCCAACGTAGAAGCGATTTGCAGCCGCGCTTCTTCTTCCTCGTGCCGCACTTTCAGCGCTCAAGACAAGGAGGGGTGTCGCTCACCCAGGGCGTTGCCCTGGGCTAGTATGGTATTAGCCCTTCAGGCCGCAAGACGGACCGCTGACATTTTTGGCCGCCAGATCCTATCTGCGTTCATCTGCGTCATCCGCGGACATAATCTTCGCCTCGTTGCGGTTACGCCGCGATGGGCAGTGAGTACAGATACCTGTTGGGCCACACGGGTCCCCTCCATGCAGGTCCGCAGTTTACGTGCGATTGCCCTCGCACAGATACTTGCCGAACGGTGCCTTTAGTGATAGGCTGCTTGTGTGTAGCACTCGATGAACGAGCGATGGGGGTTCATGGAGGGAGCGGGGCAGGGCAATGGCTTACATTCTCGATATTCCCTCACACCACGCGGCAAACCATAGTCCAAGGGGCGATTCCGTCCGGCGGAAACCCACGCTGCTCGACCCGCTTCGCGAGGTGTTGCGCTCGCGCCACTCGACCCGCCGCACGGAACATACCTATTGCAATTGGATCCGGTGCTACGTCCATTTTCACAATGTCCAGCCCCATGGATGGGCTATGAGAAAGAGTCGTTATGACAATCCGCATAAGGCGCCGAAGTAAAGATCTGAATGGTCGGCAAGTCATGGAATGCATAGGCCTTATCGTGGCGTCGCAAGAGAGTCAGAAGGCGTCTTATACGGACAGGAACGAGGAACCCCGCATCTTGTGTGGGTCCTTGTAACTACTGTTCGCCGCCTCGGGGAGTGCCAGTGTGCGGGTTCCGTGCCAAACGATCGAATGATGCTCAAATGAATGCACGTGACGTTCGCAAAATCGTTGTTGATCAAATCGCTGACCGTTGGAACGAAACCAACTCGCACCGCGTCAATCTGCGATCCGCGCTTGTAACGCCATCACAAACCAAAATGATTCTTCGACTGGTCCGGAACGGCAGAATCAAAGACTCAACAGTTGATGTCTGGACCGTGCTGCTTGAACGCCCTGAGGGTGACGGATACATCATATTCTATGATGATGAACGTGACCAATTTGGTCTCGCGTCGCCTGGTTTCCCCGACGATGACCATCCAGTAATCTGCGGATACTACGGTGACTTCTGGACAACCTTTAAAGGAATGTGACTGATCGCGCGGGTCGCCTGGCGGAAAATGAAAGGCGGCGTCCCTGAGACCTCGGCGAACAAAGCGGTGAAGGGGAGCCGCCGATGACGCGGGTGTTGAAATCAGAGTGTTTTGGCGGCGGCCCCGTTACCGCCGGCGTTGTGATGAAAGACAAATTCACACATATTCTACTGCTCATAGCCCTTGTGAGCACAGCGGGCTGCACGGGCCCCGGACAGGAAACGCCTAGTGTTGCAGAGAAATATGGCCCTGTGCCTACCGAGATCGGTGCGAGTGGCGAGGAAGGTCAACTCCTGCTGGCAATCCGGAACGGAGACGTTGACACAGTGTCGCGTTTTCTTGATGCTGACAAAAGCCCGGATTCTCGCATCGACATTGCGTACACCTGGGGAGAAGCAGTGCTAATCCCCGACAGAGAAGACGAGCAACCCATGTCTGCTATGCCGGCATTCAAGACCGTGTGGCGGAACCTAAAGGTATGCCACCGTCGTCCAACACTCTTGGAAGAGGCAGTCCGTGCAGATCAGGTATCCGTTGCCCGACTGCTTATTGAGCGTGGGGCTGACGTGAACCTGCCGAACGAACCAGGTAAGGACACCCCGCTGATGTATGCCGCTATGCGGAAAGAGCCCGCCTTGGTGAAGCTTCTGATCGACAACGGTGCCAGCCCTTTTCCAGCCAACACCGCAGGAGAAACGTCGTTGGTCCTGGCCGAGAGGACAGGACACCCCAAGAACGTAGCCTTGCTCAAGAAAGCAGGCGCGACGAAGTGAGATCACAACAAGTGGATCGGCTACTGGCGTTCGGTCAGCGAATGAAGCGTCTCGTTCCAGTCATTGCCGTCGTGGTCCTCGTTGGCTTGATGGTGGCACTTCGCGCTCGAGCGTTTTCCGATCCCGTGCCGATGCAGCGCCTGAACTGGCTGCGGAAGGGGATGGGTCCGGATGAGGTGCAGACAGTCCTCGGCCCGCCCACCAGAATCTACGATAGTGGCCAGTGGACGTATCAGCGTCCGCTTGTTTTCGGATTTGTGAACATTCGCTGGCAGGAAGACGGGACGTATGACGGCGATTTCAACTACGAGCGGTTTTGACCGAACCAGACGGTCGAGCGAATGGCTGGCCCGCCACACCGTTTGGCAATTCGGGAGTTACTGGAGGGCCAGCCATCGCTCACCTTTGCCATCGCTGGAATGAAAGGAAGAAGATGACATCAAAGGAACGGGTACTGACGGCTTTCGCCAGGCACACGCCTGATCGCGTTCCCATCAACTACATGGCCAACGATGGAATCGACCGGCGGCTTAAGGCGCATTTTGGCCTGCGGCCGGATGACACAGAAGGGCTTCGCCAAGCTCTGGGCGTGGATTTCAGAGGTGTTGAAGCACCCTATCGCGGATTGAAACTGCATGAGGACGTCCCCCAACGCGGTGTCAAGGTCGATGACTGGGGCATTCATCGACGATGGGTGGAACATGAAACCGGTGGCTACTGGGACTATTGCGATTTTCCACTTCGGGAGGCCACGGTAGAGGAGGTGGCGGCGTGGCCCATGCCGTCTCCTGATGATTTCGACTACCGTCTGGTTGCCGATGAATGCAAGCGAAATAGAGAGTATGCCGTGTATACCGGTGGACCCGGCCAGGCTGACGTCATCAATAAGGCCGGGATGCTTCGGGGAACGGACCAGGCTCTCATTGACTTGATTACCGAGGACCCTGCCGGGATGCTCCTCACAAGAAGGCGTACGGACATCCAGTTGGAAGTCCTCCGTCGAACACTGGAGGCTGCAAAAGGGGGTATTGATTTCCTCTGGATGGGCGAGGACCTTGGTTCGCAGATCGCTCCCCTCATCAGTCTGGACCTCTATCGAAAGCACATTCGCCCCATCCACCAGAAGTTCGTGGACCTCGCGAAGAGCTTCGGCATCCCGGTCATGGTTCACTCCTGCGGCTCAAGCAGTTGGGCCTACGAAGACATGATCGATATGGGGATCGGTATCGTCGACACATTGCAGCCGGAGGCCACGCACATGGCGCCGGAGTATTTGAAGAAAACATTTGGCGGCCGACTGGCATTTCACGGTTGCATCTCTACTGCTGGCCCCGTGGCAATGGGCACGGTGGAGGAGACGATTGCGTACTGCAAGGCTACGCTTGATGCGATGATGCCCGGCGGCGGTTACTGTTTCGCGCCAACCCACCAGCTGCAGGACAATTCACCGACAGAGAATGCTGTCGCCATGTACGATACGGCAAGGCGGCACGGCACCTACTGAACAGCGGGGAAATTCAGGGACCGGCGGAGCCGTTAAGAAACCTCTGTCACCGCATTAGTTCCCCATAAAGTACTATCGTTACCGTCGAAGGAGGTTGTAGGAGATGAAGCAACATCATCGGCTGCTTCTGCTGGGCACGCTACTGGTGGTGGTTGTGGCAATCGCGGCCTTTCTCGGTCCGTATTTCATTCGGAGTTGGCGCGAGGACCAGATCAACGCGCGGGCCTCTCACGTCTACGACGCCATCCGTTCGGCAGGCAATTGGAAACTGATTCGTCCCATCCCCGAGGGAGTTGAGGGATTTCCAGCGGGGACCGATTTCGTCGTCGTGATTAAGGGTGCTGAGTTGGAAGACGGGATCGCGGTTCTTCTTATCAACAACGACGCAACATTCTGGCTGAAAGACGAAGTATTCCATACGGTCAATGATGAGGCCAAGGCACTTTTGCCAGATGCACCCCTGGCGCCGTCCCAGATCACCGACGCCGCAGTTCGCGCAGTAGCCACCTGACGCACCGAGTTCAAGTTGATTCAGACTACGAATGAATGTCACCTTCTCCGTAGCGAGGCTCAAACGCAGGCACAGACAGGATTGGCGCCGTGGTACTATATCGTAGAGACTCATTTTTCGTGGCATCTTGCGCGGGTCCATTCAATTATTGTTAGCCTGACAAAGCAATGGGAACAGAGATTAGACTTCTGGAAGGGCTGCCACCTTACGGGCCATTGGCTATTGCGTTCCCGGCCGAATGGGGCCGCCTCGGCCGCGAAGGGACGGTGGTAGAAATCAAGAGTGATGCGGCTGCTTGGGTGGCCAACATCCAACCTGGGATCGGTGGGGTTGATCTTGCGCAGCTTCATCCTAACAGGCGAGACGCCATCGTCATCGCTGCGGGTGATCTATGGGTCGTCAATGCGATTCGACGCTCGGCGCAATGTCTGCTCCCCGCTATCCAAGAAGTCATAGAGGTTCGAGACCCCGAAGGGTGGGTTCTCAACAGGCAAGGCACTGCACTTGCTCGCCTTGGCCCGGACGGTCTCTTGTGGCACACGAGACGTCTGTCGTGGGACGGGTTCGACCGACTGAATGTCGGAGATGGACAGGTGACAGGGCTCGCTTGGTCACCAATTGATGACCAATGGTATCCATTTCGCGTAGACCTCTCCACCGGGCGTTCAACGGGAGGTAGCTTCTCCAAGGGCGATACTGAGAGGTGGGAGAAGCTTGCGGATTAACGCGAAGTCTGTTCCCGAATTAAATGTCCCCGAATTGAAAGTGCCGGGCGGATTGTGCTTTTAGTTTTGCCAGTGTAGTATGGTTGGTGAACGGTGGAGGCGACGAGTGGAGCGATGTTTCACCTTTTCAGTCTGCTAACCAGAAGACCTAAGAAGAACCTCGACGGGATGTACCGCTGCGAGGTGTGTGGTGCCCTAATGCCGGTAGAGAGATTTCGTTGCCCGGAATGCCAGGAGAAGGCCGGCACGTCGGCAAAAAAGGCCTGAACTTGGAGCCTTGAGTTAATTCCGGGATAGACTGATTTTGGATACTTGCTTCTCGGTGGAATTTCCCCTGAATTTCCCCAGGCCCGGGGGCAAGGTCGTGGAAACCAGAGGACGTGGGAGAGCCTCCACATCCGGTGCTGCGAGTAGTCATGTGCTGTCACGCCCGTGGCGTGACGAGCGAGGCAGCACCAGAACGCGTTCTCGGTGTGCGTATGAATCGAAGACCATGGGCAGGGATGCCCATGCCACCTCTTGCGCCTCTTCGTTCCTTGGCGTCTTGGCGCCTTTGCGGCAGTTCTCCTTTGCGCCGCTAAGTGATGAAGCACGTCGGCGATGGGGCGGCCGGCCAGGGGTGCGACGATGCAGTAGTCTTCGCCGAGGTAGGCGGCAGGTGATAATCCGTGAATATCAGAAACTGCATTGCATGTATGAACGGTCACTGATGGGAGAAGGACATGGGTGGCACACAAGAAACCACTCCCGGTGCAATACAACGGAGAAACTTGCCGAAAAAGACGTGCGCTGCCGTCTGCGTGGGTCTTTTCCTGGCACTCCTCGCCTCAGGTGTCCTTGCTTACCGCCAATTGAATTCGTTCATGAATCCGCCCCCTTTTTGGGTGCATGACTCCCCCACTATACCGGTGGAAGCACAAACTCTGGCGGGGGGCTTCGAACTTCCCGAAAGCGTAACGCACGTCTATTACTTCCGCGACCGGCGTCTCCGCGGCGGAAGCCTCATGCGGGCCCAGCTTTCGCCAGAGGATTTCAGCAAGTATAAAGCGTGGCTCCTGAGCCAGGAGCGGGATGTGAAAGCCATACAAGATATGCCGAAACTGCCGGTGATGGAGGTAGACCTTCAGCATATCCAGCCGTGGTGGCCCGAGCAAAGTGCCATTGGTCTGCAAGTCTTCGAATATCACTGGCCTTCTCATTACGTAATCCTCGAAGAGGCGCGCCACGAGGTTTTTCTGATGAACGTCGGTGATTGAAGCCGCAGCAATTTCTACGTCGATCCTGCAAGCACGATGTGATGACCGATTCCATTGCTCAACCGCTGCGTTATTGAGTCAAACCGGGAGGAGCGATACCAGGTGGCCGGTGGAATCCCCATCAAGAGCACATGCATGACAAGGCCCATCCGCAGTTGATCTCGAAGGGCACACGGAAATATGGCGCCACATTCGGTCACGGCGCATCGGCCGTATCGGATGCCGTTCGTGCGCGGCACGCGGTGAGCAGGAAGTATCCACCCAGTCCGATGGCGGCCACGAACCACAGCACGCCCCAGAACACGACCGGCAGTCGCGTTAGTTCGGCCAAGCGGTAGGCGTCTGAACGCATCGTGGGACGGGATAGGATGTCGCTCTTGATGTCGAGGACGGCGTAGAGGCAACTTGAGATTCAGGGACATTCATGAGTCTAATGCCCCCGAGTTGTAGTGCTGATACTCGCAAGCCATATTCATTCCGAATTGACTTGAGGCAAACGTCTTCTTCACTACAGCCTACCTAGCCAGTAGTTTGGGCGCCTTCGCTGATGGGCAACGGCCAATACTTGAACCGCGCCTGACACTGTCCGATAGTGAACCGAATACGGGAACCGCGTCATCAGGGCAACCCGCACTGTCGACCCCAGTTCCAGCTTGTAACGCTCCGGCGATTCGCACACGGAATCCAGAAGCTTCTCAAATTCCGCAAAGAACGAAACACCCAGTCCGGGCTGCTTGAACTCAAAGTATGCGATGGTTTCCAGGTACTCCGATTCCGCGGCAGGATGAAATGTGTAGATCACCGGAAGAGTGCCCGCGCCTTACGCCGCACATCTTCTGCGGGTATGGGTTTGGCCGTGCCCTCATCCAGTTCTCGCGCTCGTCGCTGTGCCTCAGCCAGCCACTCCTCGGCGGCTTCTCTCTCGTCGGGTGACTCGATACTAAGGAGAAGCTTCTGTGCCAATCCGGCACGGGCTTCCAGTGGTAGTCGAAGGGCTTCCTCTTCGATTTGTTTCTGTTCCACGTTTGGGTAACCTCCACCTCTGTCAATTCGTTTACCCTATGCCGCATGTGATCCAGCGTATCGGTCAAATTATACTGTACCAAATACTATGCGGATTCAATTCCTGAGGATTCCGCGCCAAAAGACTACCTACATCCGCGTCGTGGATGTGGCGTTGTATTTCCGCGTTTGGTGCTGGGAGTCATCATGTGCTGCCGCGCCCCAAGCGTGAAGCGCGAGGCAGTACCAGAATTCTCTTTCCGCGTTCCTTTGAATCGAAGACCATGGGCAGGGATGCCCATGCCACCTCTTGCGTGTCCTTTCTTCCTTGGCGTCTCAGCGTCTTGGCGAGAGGTTCTTCTTTGTGCGCCTTCAGTGGCCTGTGAGACTCACAAGCGCCACATTCGCTCACGGCACGTCAGCCGTGTCGGAGGCCGTTCGTGCGCGGCACGCGGTGAGGAGAAAGTACGCGCCCAGTCCAATGGCGGCCACGAACCACAGCACGCCCCAGAACACGACCGGCAGTCGCGTTAGTTCGGACAGGCGGTAGGCGTCTGAACACATCGTGGGACGGGATAGGATGTCGCTCTTGATGTCGAGGACGGCGTAGAGGCAACTGGTCAGCCCGACGATTTTCAAGAGCACATCGTTGATGGAATGCGGCAGCTTGAGTCCGCTCACGACGAATGCCAAGCCGGTCACCATGCCGAACAGGAATCCGAAATGGAGCACCGGCCGGACCAACCACACGGTCACCGTGAGCAGGAGCACGCCCAGGAAGACTGCGAGCGCTTTGTCGGCCCGGGTGCGCGCGGCCAGATTCATGATGACGCCGCCCCATACCAGACTTCCGAGATACCCGGCCGTCAAGATAAGAAAGGCGCTGCCGCCCGCGGTTCTGCATAACCCGCCTTCCGCGGTACTAAGCTGGATTCCCACCACATGCCCGCCGGTGGCCCATGCCGCGAGCGCGTGGCTGAGTTCGTGGAAGAAGACGACCAGTATCTTGAGCGGATAGACGGCCCAGGTGTTCCATGCAAGGAGCACCGCGATCATGAGGGCCGTGAGAAGCAGCACTTGCTGCCAATCGATAGGTTGTCGCTGTGTGCGCGGTAAAGCCATGCGATGTACTCTGCCCAGTGAGATTCCGGGGCGTTGCCCCGGGAGTTTCAAGTACTCCCTGTGGTTCAAGCGCGGCTATTGTACCATGTGCGGTCCAGGCGGCCTTCAGTATGAGTCGACCAAGAAGTCCGTGGGAAAATCGGGGAGAATTCGAGGTGTGTGCTTGTCCGTCTGATCGGGCCAATCAAGACACAGCCACGCCGCGGCGTGGCTGTGCCACACGCGCTTGCCCTGCCTGTAGGGGGTCCTCCATTCTTGCCGTCCTTGGTTTGCACGAAAACTTCAAGAGTTCCGGAAAGACGAGGAATGGTAGATAGGCGTGTGGCACAGGCGCCCTCGCCTGTGTCTTCGTCGCCTGCCGTGCCTGCAGGGGGTTCATCTTCTCTTGCCGTCCTTGGTTTGCACGAAAACCTCAAGAGTTCCGGAAAGACGAGGAATGGTAGATAGACGTGTGGCACAGGCGCCCTCGCCTGTGTCTTTGTCCTCGCATTGGCTCTTGATTTGCCACCTCTTGTGTCTCTTCAATTCTTGGCATCTCAGCGCCTTTGCGAGAGTTTCTTCTTCGCGCCTTCAGCGCCCAACCACGTCCAAAATAGGCTTGCCGGCCTGCGGCACGGCGGCGCAGTAGTCTTCGCCGAGGAACGCGGCAAGAGTGCTCGCAATCTGGCTCTGGGTGACCTGCTCGGTTTGCGTGCGCTCGCCGAGTGCGGGGGTGTCGGGTCCCATGAAGGCCATCCAAACGGCTTCACTACCTTGAACATCTTGGCCATGACCTTTCCACGCGTCGGGTGCGAGACCCCGCCCGTGATCGGTTGCGAGGATCAGCGTGGTCTTGCCGCGATACCGCGGCATGGACTGTGCAGTTTCCCACAGCGTCTTTACAGCAGCGTCGAAGTTCCGCGCGGATTCCAGGTACAGGTCGTAGCGCCCGCCGTGCGCCCATTCATCCGTCTCCCCCAGCGACAGGTAGAGGATGCGCGGTTTCTCGGTTTTGAAGTACTCGAAGGCGGTCTCGAAGGTAAGTGAATCGAAGGGCTCGCCGCCCCAGTAGCGAATCGTTTCCTGCTTGAGGCGGTTGAGCAGCGCCATCGTGGGCGAAAGGCGTTTCCCTTCCATTGGTTCGTATCCGGCGTTCACGAGGAACCCGCAGCGCCGCCGGTTCAAGATGGACGGGAACACGTCCCACGCGCCGAAGGCCGCCACTTCGCCCCGGTACGGGCTCTTCCCATTCAGCCATTCCAGTACGGTCACGTTCGGGTTGGGCTTCTTGGCGTTGCTGTTGATGCGGGGATCGGCGAAACCACAAAAGGTCTCGCTGTAGCCGGGATATGAGAAGTTGAGACCGTTGGTCAGCACGGCGACACTGCCTTTGTCCTGGTTGCCGAATACCTGCCCCTGCGCCGCCACCGTGCGCCAGAGGAAAGGCATCAGCAGTTCACGCCGGGCTTCGGGAGTCTCCTGCCAGAACTTGGCCTTCTCCGAGTCGTCAATGCCATTTTCCTTGACCATTAATGCCTCATCCGCCCCATGGAAGACCTCTTGCCAGCGCAGGCCGTCGGTCATGACGAAGAGGATGTTTCGGGTGTGCAGTCCACCCTCGGGACCTTTGGCGTGAGCGCTCAGCAGGAGCAGCAGGAAAAGGAGCGGGAGGAACAGTCGTGAGTTGCGAGTATTCATGGTCAGGTCTTCTCCACCGGTGGCTGAGCGTGACAGCCGTTTCAAATACGGCATGCGCGCAATTAAAACAGGAACATACTACATCGAGACAATTGCAGGGAAATTGGCAAAGACGCCCGGCGTGGAAGCCGGGCGCTACTTGATCATTTGGGGCGTATGTCTTCATATTCAGGTATGGACACTATGCAAGGAGATCAAAACGTACCGGTTGCGGGTCCGGCGAGGACGCAGAAGCGCTCGTGGCGCGCAGTGGTGCTATTGGTCGTGGGGCTGGCTCTCGTTGGGGGACTGGTGGGGTACCTGCGGTACTTCGCGACGTTCCGGTTCTGGATTCCGCCGCCGGTGGGGTCGGGTCCGGCGGGTCCTGATGTGCCACGGGAACCGTTTGCGCGCGTGTGGTCGAGCGAACCGGTTGTACTGCTCGGGATTGGCGACAGCGTGACGGCGGGGTTTGGGGCAAGCCCGGGGCTATCGTATTTCGAACGGCTCGCGGCGAATCCCCCCAGCGAGTTCCCTGACATGGAAGGCATTTGCCTCAGCGCCGTGCTGTCGCAACTGAAGTCCGTCAACATCTCTGTCTCGGGTTCGGACTCGATTCAGCATCTGGAAGACCAGCTCGCGAACCTGCCGCCGTTTCCCAGCGATACGCGGGGCATCGTCGTGGTGACGACAGGGGGCAACGACCTCATCCATTGGTATGGCCGGGGCACGCCGCGCGAAGGCGCCATGTACGGCACATCCCTGGAGCAGGCTCAACCGTGGATCGAGAACTTCCGCGTGCGGCTGAACGCGATGATGGATCGCCTTGACCAAGCCTTTCCCGGCGGCGTGCAGATCTTCCTCGCCACCATCTACGATCCTTCCGACGAAGTGGGAGACCCGGCGGCCGCGGGCCTTCCCCCCTGGCCTGAACTTCTGGCGGTACATGCCGCGTACAACGACGTTATCCGGGAAGTGGCGGAGCAGCGCGACAATGTGCACTTGGTGGACATGCGCCAGGCCTTCCTCGGACACGGAGTCCATTGCGTGCAGTGGTGGCGCGAGCATTACGACAGAAGCGATCCCCACTATTGGTATTACGGGAACCTGGAGGATCCGAACGATCGCGGCTACGATGCGATCCGCAGGCTCTTCCTGCTGAAAATGATCGCGGTCGTCCCGGAGTGGCTTGCTGGCGGCGAAGCGTGAGAGATCAACGGCGGCGCGTCTATGCAGCATGTCCTCATGGCGAAGAAACTGGGGTTCCTATCGCGAGCGCCGGGAGAGAGCCGGTTTCCGAACTGGTTCCAACGCCGCGGTTTAATGTAAAGTGAGTGGCGGACATGCGGCCAAGCCAAGGGGGGCCGCCGCGGCGAGGAACACACAGTCGGGACGATGACAACGGTCGACGCATTCAATCCATCCCCTGTGCTCACTTTTGATGCCCAAGGGATTATCCTCGAATCAAACCCTGCCGCACGTGCCGCCTTCTCACTCGAGGGAATCCTCACGTTGGGCGAATTCCTTCCCGCGGCGCGCGACCTCGATTTGGGCGAGAGCATCCAGCAAGGCTTGCAGATTTGGCTGTGCGCCCAACACAGCGACCTCCTGTACCGATTCCTCCTGCAAGGCGTTCCCTCAGAATCCAAGGGGTATGTGTACGCGCAGGATATATCCGATCTGCGGATTGCACATGCGGATTTGCGCGCCATCCTCGAAGTCACCCGGGCCCTCACGCAGGAGAATTTTTTCCACGCGCTGGTGCGCAATCTCGCCCGGTCCTGCGGAATGCGTTACGCCATGGTGGGGACCTACAGCGAGGCAAGGGGCGGTCATGCGCTGCCGGTGGCGGTTTGGCAGGATGGGCTGTTCGTGGATGAAGACGAGTTCGCGCTGACGGGAACACCCTTCCGAACGGTTCTGGAGCAGACCCCTTCCGTGGTCACGATCCGCGACGAGACGCTGTCTCGTTATCCCGGCTGTGCGATCGCCCAACGGCTCAACGCGTCGAGTTTCGTGGGCGTCACCGTCGAGCATGGCGAGGGCGAGCGAATCGCCTTCCTGGGCTTGTTCGATCCAGAGCCATTGCGCGAAGGGCCGCCCAAAGACGTCATGCTCCGCGTATTCGCGGCATGCGCGGCGGGAGAACTGCAGCGTCGGCAAGCGGAATCGCGGTTTCAGCGCGTCCTGGTAACGTTCGAGCAGCAACTGAAAGAACTCTCGTGCATTTATGGTTTGGCCGAATCGTTGCGCACGCGCGAGAACATCGAGGCCATCTGCGAGGACCTGGTGCAACTCATCCCGCCGGCGTGGCGGTATCCCGAGCTGGCGCGCGCGCGGATCATCCTGGACGGACGTGAGTACACAAGCCGCCGCTTCGTGGAAACGCAGTGGGGGCAATCCGCGGCGGTGGTCGTGGATACGCGGGCGCGCGGGATGGTCCAGGTATATTACGCGGACGATGTGCAGGCGGCGATGCCAGGCGGCCCCTTCCTCGCATCCGAGCGCAAACTGCTCGACGCGGTGGCGCGTACCCTGGGCGAAGCCCTGGAACGGCGCGAGATCGAAGCCGACAACCGGCGCAAAGCCATCATCCTCGCGCAAGAGCGCAACCGGCTCGAGACCATTCTGCGGGGCATCGGCGAAGGCGTTGTCGTGACGGACACCCGCGACAGGGTCCTCATGATGAATGGCACCGCCCAGGATCTGCTCGGGTTCGGCGCGCGCGAACCGGTGGATACGGACTTCTTGTCTCACCTCAAGGATAAGGAGTTCTGCGAGATTTGGCGCGAGACGGCCGACGCGGGCTCGGACTTCGCCAAACGCGACCTTCGGCTCGGAGGCAAGCATCCACGAACGCTGTCCGTGACGCGATCGCGCATTCCAGAACTCATCCAGGGCGAAGATTGCTACGTCACCATCCTTCACGACGTGACGAAAGAGCGCGAAATCGATCAGATGAAAACCGATTTCGTGTCGGGCGTCTCCCACGAGTTGCGGACGCCGATGACCTCCATCAAGGGATTCGTGACCACGCTCCTGCGCAGCCCGGACATGCCGCAGCACCTGCGCGAGCACTTCCTCGGTATCATCCATGAGGAAACGGACCGTCTCATGAAACTCATTGAAGAGGTCTTGGAGATGGGTTCGATCGAGTCCGGGCGGGCGGTCCTTCGGCGGGTCCCGCTCGATGTGACGGAACAGGTTTCAGGGGCGGTGTCCGTGGTAACGGCGGCGATGCTGGCCAAGCAGATTATCTTCGAGCAGGATATCGAGCCCGGCCTCCCGCGGTTCCTGGCAGACCCTACCCGGTTTCATACGATCGTGTGCAATCTCCTGGAGAATGCCGTGAAGTTCACGCCCCAAGGCGGCCAGATTTCGCTGCGGGCACACCGCGAGGACGGCGTGCTGGTCATCCAGGTGCAAGACACAGGAATTGGCATCCCCAAGGACCACCTGGACAACATCTTCGAGCGCTTCTATCAGGTGAAGAGCGGCACCCGGAAGAGCGCGGGCGCCGGGCTCGGATTGTTCCTCGTCCGGGAAATGGTTAAACTCCATGGCGGGACGGTCACTGTCGAAAGTGAGCTGGAGCGGGGGACGATTTTTACGGTTCGATTGCCATTGGTAATCCCTGGCCCTGAAACCAAACCTGACGCGTAGGATATGGCATGGAATTAAACTTGACCGAGGAGCCTCGCACGTATACGGTCCTGGTGGTTGAGGATGATCCGCACACGTCCGAGCTGCTCTCGTATGTCCTCGGCGAAGCGGGGTTCCAGGTATTCACGGCCGAGGACGGGCTGCGTGCGTTGAAGAAACTCGACATTGTCACCGTGGACCTCATCATCTGCGATGTGATGATGCCCGAGATGGACGGATTCGCCTTTCGCGAACGCATCGTCAAGGACCCCGTGCTGCGCGAGATACCCTTCGTGTTTCTCACCGCGAAGGCCACCGCCGAGGACCAGGTGTGGGGACTCGGGTCGGGCGCGGACGAGTACATCACGAAACCATTTGATCCGGAGGTGTTGGTCGCACGGGTGCATGCCGTCCTGCGGCGGCGGGAGAGTTTCGCGCGGGTCGCGAGGCTCGACCCCCTCACGCAATTGCTGAACCGTCAGACGTTCCAGCGGGAGGTCGATCGCGAACTTGAGCGCATCAAACGCTATCCTGCCGTGGGAACGCTGGTCTTTCTCGATATCGACGGTTTCAAACAGGTGAACGACGAATACGGCCATGCCGCGGGGGACCGCGCCCTGGTGCAACTGGCCAAGGCCCTTACCAAGGACATTCGCAGCGTAGATCTCGTGGGGCGATACGGCGGCGAGGAATTCGTCCTGTACTTTCCCGAGACTCCGGAGCCGGTAGGGGTGCGCATCGTCGAGCGCATGCACGCCCACTTCCAACATCTGTCTCAACAGGATGGGACGAGGGCGCTCACGTTCAGTGCGGGCCTGGTTGAAGCCCCGCGCGATGGGACCGACTTCAAAACGCTGTGCGAGCGCGCGGACGCCGCCATGTACAGCGCCAAACGCCAAGGCAAGGCGCGGGTTCTAGTGTGGCAGGCGGAGATGTCGGGGAAAGCCGATTCGGGTTAGCCCCAGAAGGACAGTCAAGCCAATCGGACGGATTGGACCGATCGGACGCATCGGACGTGCACTCTTCGGTGGCTGCCGGTTACCCGGCTATGCCCTCGCGAGTTCGATCAGGCACGCTTCCGGCGGGCAGTTATAGCGGATGGGTAAGTCCGTGGTGCCAACGCCCGCAGTCGTGTAACCCTCCATTGTCTCGTGCGCCCAACGGCCCATGCAGAAGCGTTTGGGGCAGCGTGCGTTGTAGCTCAGCGCACCCAGCAGAGGGAAGCGGATTTGGCCCCAATGGGTGTGGCCGCAAAGATAGAGGCGGACTCCATGGCCGGGCGCATCCAAGGCCAATTCCGGTGAGTGGGCGAGCAGGAGCGTGAAGCCGCCCTCGGGGATTCCATCGGTGGCGGCTTTCAGGCTGTCGCATCGGAACCGATGGTGATCGTCGACTCCGGCAACCCACAGATCGCCGCCAGCGTGGCGAACCGAGGTATTGGCATTCATCAGCACGCGGATACCCACGGATTCAAAGGGCGCCACGAATGCCCCGAGATCGTGATTGCCCAGGACGGCAAAGATGCCGTGGGTCGTATGGAGCCCCGAGAGCACGGTCTCCATGGCCGGGAACACGTGAGAGTACCCGCCTCGGTGTGAGAAGCGGAAGTCTCCGGTGATGGCACAGAGGTCGGCATTCACGCCGGAGAACAGATCGCGAACCGCCTCGGCGAATTCCGGGATCTCCGCGTGGAAATGCAGGTCTGACACGTGGAGTATGCGGAGTCCTTCCAGATGCGATGGCAAGTCTGGGTACGAGATTCGGATACGGCGCAGTTGAGGGAACATCGCATTGCGGCGACCGCGCTGCCAGAGGCCGGCGGCACGCATCAGCAGTTCCGGCAGCCGTGTCCTCGACAAGTAGTCGCCCGACCCGGGACCGCCACGGGCAATCCTGCGTTCCCACTTCCGTTCCAGCGCGGCGCGGCGCCGGAGCAGCATTTCCCGAATTCTGGCCGCATCCGGTGTCGAAGGCGTTTCTTCAACTGTGGTCACGCCTTACCATCCTTTTGACATCCGTGTGCCAAGCTGGACCTTTTCATTCAGGGCTGATCCCGACCAGCTTTTGTAGCCCCTTCACTTCTTGCTGCGTGAGGTGGCGCCACTCACCGGGCTTCAGGCGTCCGGTCTTGATCCCGGCAAATGAGGCGCGGCGCAACGCGAGCACGGGATGGCCGACGTAGTCGCACATGCGCTTGATCTCGCGCTTGCGGCCTTCGTGCAGGGTGAGTTCAAGCCGGGTTGACCGTTGGTCGTGCCCGAGCACACGGACGCCGCAGACAGCGGTCATGCCGTCCTCGAGTGGAACCCCATTCTGAAGCTGGCGCACGGTCGCCGCGCTCACCACGCCGCGCACGTGCACGAGATAGACCTTCTTCACTTCATAGCGCGGATGCGTCAAGCGAAACGCCAAGTCGCCGTCATTGGTGAGAAGCAAGGCCCCTTCCGTATCCAGGTCGAGGCGCCCCACTGGAACCACACGCGTCGCCAGACCCGCCAGGCAGTCCATCACGGTGTCGCGGCCATGCGTGTCGCGCGCACTCGTCACGACACCCTTGGGTTTGTTGAGCAGGATGTAAGCATGCGTATCGCGCCGGATGATTGCTCCGTCCAAAGCCACCTGGTCTGTATCGGGGACTATCTGGTCCCCCACTTTGGCGATGCGCCCGTTCACGGTGACGCGCTGTTCCGCGATGAGCAGTTCGGCGGCACGGCGGGAGGCGATGCCACAGGACGCTATGAATTGTTGGAGGCGCATTCCTGGGTCAATTCGATTCGCGCAGTTCCTCGATGGTGGGAAGTTCCTTGAGGCTCTTGATACCGAAATGCACGAGGAACTCCTCGGTCGTGCGATACACCTTGGGACGGCCCGGCACTTCTGCTACTCCCGCCACCTTGATGAGGCGCTTCTCCTGGAGGATATCGAAGGCGTAGGACACGCTCACGCCCCGGACGGCCTCCACTTCGGCGCGCGTGACCGGCTGCTTGTACGCGATGATGGCGAGCGTCTCCAGGACGGCTTTCGACAGGCGATTACTCTTCTTGATCTGAAGCAACCGCTGGATAAACGGTGCGAAGCGCGCCTTGGTCGTGAACTGATAGCCGCCGGCAATCTCGCGCAGTACGTAAGGGGCGTCGTGGTCCTCCAGCTCGGCGCGCAATTCGTCCAACAGCGTCACAACGACATCCCGGTCCATATCGCCTAGTGCTTCGGCCAGGCGATCCGCGCTGAGCGGACGATCGCTGACGAAGAGCAGCGCGTGCAGCGCCTGCCTGGACTCTTCGCGTCCGAGGGACTCGACGGGTTCTTCGTCGGTTTCGTCTTCTTCGATGTCTTCGCTGTCTTCGATTTCTTCTTCGGTCATGGGGCCCTACATTGTCTTACCGGCCAATTCGAGGAAGGGCCGGATACCGTTCATCAGTTCCGTGAAACGTTTCGGTTTAAGCGATTGCGCACCGTCGGAGAAGGCCTCGACGGGACGCGGGTGCACTTCGACCATCAGACCGTCGGCCCCCGCGGCCACGGCGGCCTTGGCCATGGGTATCACAAGATCCCAATGCCCCGTCGCGTGACTGGGATCCACCATGACGGGCAGGTGCGTCAATTTGCGCAGGACGGGTACGGCCGAGATGTCAAACGTGTTGCGCGTTTCCGTTTCGAAGGTGCGAATCCCCCGCTCGCACAGCACTACATTGGGATTCCCCTCCGACATGACATACTCGGCGGACATGAGCAGTTCGCTGATCGTGGACATCATGCCGCGCTTGAGGAACACCGGTTTGCGGGTCTTGCCAACGGCCTTGAGGAGGCCGAAATTCTGCATGTTGCGGGCACCCACCTGAAGCATATCGGCATACGACTCGACGAGGGGAACCTGCTCGGGAGTCATCACCTCCGTGACGAAAGGCAGGCCCGTTTCACGGCTCGCCTCTTGGAGCAGTCTCAATCCTTCCTCTTCGAGCCCCTGGAAACTATAGGGCGAGGTGCGGGGTTTGTAGGCGCCGCCCCTTAGCATGTTCGCGCCGGCATCCTTCACCACGCGGGCAGTATCGAAGATCTGCTCGCGGCTTTCTACGGAGCAGGGTCCAGCGATCATGCAAAAGTGCGCGCCACCGATGCGCGCGGGGCCGACCTGGACCACGGTGTCTTCGTGCTTGAGTTCGCGCCCGGCAAGCTTGTACGGCTTCAGGATGGGGACGACCGCTTCGACGCCGGGCATGGATTCCAGGGAAAGGAGGCGCTGCTTGGTGCGCTCGTCGCCGACCGCGCCGATGACGACGCGCTCGACACCCTGGATCAGGTGGGCCTGGTACCCAAACTCCTCAACCTTCTGGACGACGCGGTCGATGTCCTCCGGGTTGCGGGAAGCCATGACAATGATCATCGTGCGCCATCCTTGGAACGGGGTTATGACTGCTTACTGGAATGCGGGAGTATACCGCCGTTCGCGGGCGGAACGCAAAGACCGACGCCCGATCATGGGGCGGTCCCGCCACCGTCAGCCATACCCCGAAGTCACGCGCTACGCCCAGGCGATAAGGGCCATTTCATACTTATCGTGCAGGTCGGGATGCGTGGGTATCGCGCGCACCGTGAATCCCTGCTGGCCGGTCTTGTCGCAGACGACGGCGCCCTCGAAGCGAAACACGCCCCCGTCCAGCTTGGCGGTACACTTCATCTCGGCATGGCGGCCGCTGGTGATGCGGTTGTACGGATCGACATCGCCGTAGTAGATCTCGACCGTGACATCCGTATCCTTGAGCTTGTCAAGTTGCAGGTCCGCTTTCACGGCGAGGTCGGAGCCGTACAACAGACCCTCGGTCGGCCCCGACTCGACTTCCAAGAAGTGCACTTTGCCCCAGGAATCCAGGACCTTGCGCTTCCAATTGGTGAGCGCAAGGGATCGGGCGCGCTTCTTGTCGCGCAGGTCGTTGCGGCGCTTGGTGCAGGGCACGTAGAAGCGGTCCGCGTATTCCTGCACCATTCGATGCGTGTTGAAATAGGGGCAAATGGTGCGGATGGCGCATTTCATGTGCTTGATCCACTCGCGCGGCAACCCATCCCGGCCGCGCTCGTAGAAGGCGGGAACCACCTCGCGCTCGAGTAGTTCGTAAAGCATCTGGCTTTCCACGAGGTCCTGCTCGTCGGGATTGGCATAGGTCTCGCCGTGGCCGATGGTCCATCCGTTTTCTCCGAGCAACTCCGCCTCACACCACCATCCGTCGGAAATACTGATGTTCAGCACGCCATTGGCGGCGGCCTTCATGCCGCTCGTACCACTGGCTTCCATGGGCCGCCGCGGGGTGTTCAGCCAGCAGTCGACGCCCTGCACCATGTACCGGGCGACGTTGATGTCGTAATCCTCCAAGAAAACGATCTGATTCCGGACATCGTAGCGCCGGATGAAATGGATGATGTTGCGGATCAGCTCTTTCCCCTGGTTGTCCTGGGGGTGCGACTTGCCCGCGATGATCATCTGGACAGGGCGGCCGTCGTTCTTGAGCAGATGGATGAAACGCTCGGGATCGGTGAGGAACAGGTTCGCACGTTTGTACGTGGCGAATCGGCGCGCAAATCCAATGATGATCGCCTCGGGATCAAGGACTTCGCCCGCGGCGGCAATCTCGGCGTGTGAGGCGCCGCGCTTGCTCAGTTGCGCGATGAGCCGCCGGCGCGCGAAGTTTACAAGACGCTCGCGGCGCCGCTCGTGCGTGCGCCAAAGTTCCGCATCCGGCACATCGTCAATCCGGGACCAGACCGCCGGATCCGCCGGGTTCGATATCCAGGCCGGTCCCAGATAGCGGTCGTAAAGCCCGGCCAGATCGCGAGACACCCAGAACCGGGGGTGAACCCCGTTCGTGATTGAGGTAATGGGGATCTCATCCTCGGGGACATCCTTCCACGTACGGGACCACATGCTGCGCGCGGTTTCGCCGTGCAGCTTGCTGACGCCGTTGGCGGCCGCGGAGACTTTGAGCGCGAGAACGGTCATGCAGAATGGCTCGCGGGTGTCATTGGGATCCTGGCGCCCCAACGCCAACAATTGCTGCATGCTGATACCAATGTCTTCGCAGTATTTCCGGAAGTAGTGTTCGATCATCTCCGGTGAGAACATATCGTTGCCCGCGGACACGGGGGTGTGCGTGGTGAACACGCTCGCCGCCTTAACGGAATCCACGGCCTGCTCGAAGGTGAGGCCATCTTGCTGAATGATCTCTTTGATTCGCTGCAGCGTCATGAAGGCGGCATGCCCTTCATTCATGTGATAGACGGTGGGAAACACGCCCATGGAATGCAGGGCCTTGACAGCGCCCACCCCCAAGAGGATCTCCTGCCGGATTCGCATGTCCCGGTCCCCGCCGTACAGACGCGCGGTGATCTCGCGATCGTCCGGGTCGTTGCCATCGAAGTCGGTGTCCAGCAGATACAGGGGAACGCGCCCAACATTGCACTTCCACACGCGCGTGCGCACGACGCGTTCGGGATACTCCACTTCGACCAGAAGCGGCTTGCCATCCGAGGCGCGCACGAGCGACACCGGCATCTTATAGACGTCATTGTGCGGGTAGCGTTCCTGCTGCCAGCCATCGGCATTGAGGTACTGGCGATGGTATCCTTCGCGGTAGAGCATGCCCACACCTACGAGCGGAAGACCAAGGTCGCTCGCGCTCTTGAGATGATCGCCCGCCAGAAGACCCAGACCGCCGGAATAGATGGATACGGACTCGTGAAGTCCAAATTCCGCCGACAGATAGGCGACATTGAAGCCTTCCGGCGCGTTCGGATTTCGTTCTTTCCACGGGCCGTTCTTGAGGTACGCGTCCAGGCGCTGGGCGACCCGGTCGAGTTGGGTTAGGTAGCCTTCATCACGGGTGAGTTCTTCAAGCCGGGTCTGCGTGGCTTCTCCCAGGGTGCTCACCGGGTTTTGGCTCGTCCGCTCCCAAAGATCGTGATCGATGCGGAAGAAGAGTTCTATCGCTTCGTGATCCCAACACCACCACAGGTTTGCGGCAATGTCGCGCAGTCGCTCGATCCGCGCGGGAATCTTCGGAACCACCGTGTACGTGCAGACTTTCGGCATATCTCAATCCTTGCCTGGGTGGCGCCCCTCATCGAGGCTGGCCGGACCCCGCTGGACCCGGCGAAACTACGACCTGCATCCTCACGTGGCAATACCCACGGTTTGGATCCACAAGCTACCCCTCGTACCCCATGGGCCTTGCATGGTAGCAAATCGAGTCGGGTCATTTCGACCGGGCCGGAAAACCCCCATGTCAGCGAAACTCAAAGGAAATACCGCTTGAAAAACCTGCCCGCGCGCCGCGACAACGACACGACAACGCCTCGGGGCTCGACGCGGCCATTGCGGGCGGCGGTTCGGTACTCGAACGCGTGGCGCACAATGCCGATTGCCGCTGAAAACTCGGGAGAATGAACGGCCTGGGGCCGAATCTCCACGGAGTTGGGAAGGCCTACCCGGCACGGCACTTGGAACACGGCTTCGGCCAGGGCCGTGTAATTTCGGATGAGGCTGGCCCCGCCGGTCAGCACCAAACCGCGCACAAGGTTCTTGCTGAGCCCGCGAGCCTGGAGGTGCTGCCGGACCTTTACCAGCAACTCTTTCGCGCGCTCGAAGACAATAATGTCGAGGTCGCCGCGCTCTACCACGGGAGGAGCCCCAGGTACGGCCGTCTTCAGTTTGACACGGGAGTTTCGCTCTTCGCTTGCTTGGGCCTGCATGGCCAAAACCATGGAGTCAGCGAACTCCTCGTTGATGCAGGCATCCGAAATGCCGTATTCGAGGATAAGCTCATCGGCCTCCTCGAAACTCACCTGGAGCCCCGCGGCCACGTCGCGGGTGATGTGGTACCCGCCCCATTCGAAGCAGTTGGTGCTGAGGATGCGAAAATCGCGGTAGACAGCGAGCCCGGTAATGCTCCGGCCCAAGTCAAGGACCCCCACTCCCAATTCCATGTCCTCGGGGGTGAGGCATCCGAGAGACGACGCCAAAGGAACGAAGATCATGTCTTCAAGTTCGCGGCTCTGGGACTCGATGCAGGCCACAATGTTGTCTTCAATGACGGCGGGGAGCCGGGCAAAATGGACGCGAGTCTTCAGCACCTGACCGCGGATACCGATGGGGTCAATCACGCGCATATCGTCGACGTACCATTCCTGGGCGCTGATGGAAGAGGTAACCCGTTTGCCCGGGGCGAGGATGTCGCGGGAAGCGATGTCGCGCGCTTCGGCCATGTGGGTGAGTTCCACAATCTCGCGCTCGACCTTCACGTTGCCTTCGCGGATGAAGGTGTCGACGTTCTTGCCGTTGACCCCGCAGAAAAGTGAACCCACGCGGACTCGCGCTTCTTTCTCGGCATCCGTCAGGGCGCGCTTGAGTGCGACCTGCGCGGCGGTGCGATCTTGGATTACCCCCTGCGACACACAGCCGTGGCCCGGCGCGGTGCCGTGCCCGATGACTTGAACGGTGCCGTCATGTTCACGACGAGCGATCAGGACGCGTATTGCGCGGGACCCGAAGTCCACGACGCCTACAATTTCTCCTCGGTTCCGCACAAGTGGTCCTTACCCGTTAACGTGTTCGTTTGTTTGGCGGGCACTCAGGCCCACGATTCCACCGTTACCCCTGATGACGGAACATGCCGGCTCACGCTCTCCTAGAAGAGAAGGTCGTTCCCGTTGAGGCCGTCGCCCGTCTCTGCGCTACGTATCACTTCTATCGTCTTCTCGATATCCGCCATGGACTCGCGGTGCCGAGTCAGGCTCTCGCGCGCCCGTTCCATGATGGCCTCGATCTCCGCCTGTTTCCGCTGCAACAGCTTGACCTGCCCGCGTGAATCTTCGAGGCGGACTCGCGCCATCTGCTCGCTGTTCTTCAGCGTATCCAAGTGTGCGCGCACTTCGCTTTCCTGCTGGCGGGCCTCGTCTAGTGCGGTTTCAGCCGCGCCTTGCTGGCGCACGGCTTCTTCACGCTGCGCTTGCAGCTCCTGGATGCGCCGGTCAAGGTCGGATATGCGGGAACGGATGCCGTCAAGACTACCCATCACGCCATGCGTGTGGCGGCCGCGCTCGGCCAACGCCTCTTTCCCCTCATCGACGCGGATTTCGGCGTCGGTCACTTGAACCTCGGCCTCTTGCACTTGCTTGCGCGCGAGTTCGATGGACTTGGCTGTCTCCTGCAGCCGCACCTCCGCTTGACGGACGCGCGCCTCCGCTTCCTTCGCCTGGGCGCGAGCAATACTGGCCGCCGCTTGCATGGCCAGCATCTTCGCATCGCCGGACGAGCCCGAAGCGACCGCTTGGCGGGCCGTGTCGAGCAGTTGCGATGCGGGGTCTTCCACGGGCGCTGGCGCGACACGCTGGGGCGCCGCGGAGGATATCTCCACGAACTCGATTCCCGGCTCTGACGGCTCAGCATCCTGCTCGGGCGTCGTCTCGGATTGCGATGCCGCCGCGCCGGATTCGACTTCCTCATCGCTCGCCGACCACGAAGACTCCGATGCGGAACCCTGCACTTCTTCGTGGGTCTCGCTGGGTGCCGGAGAGGAGGGCCCCGCGGGACGGTCAGGGAACGCGTCCTCGCCTGGTCCGGCGGGAATCTCGACGGACAGATCCTGCGAAAGTTCGCCGGACACCGGGCCAAGGGTCACGTCGTCGAACGAAGGCACGTCTCCGATGACGCTTTCGTAGGAGGAGCCAAGATTATCGGGCAACTCGAAAGGAGACGCGTCCGGCTCGGGCGTCGAGGGAGAGACTGATGGCGCTGCTTCGCTCGCGCTCCATTGGTCCAGCAGTTGATTCAGCTCCGCGACCCAGGAATTGAACTGAGGATCGTCCTGACGGTTCTGAACTTCGCCATACACACCGCTAAACGCGTATGCGATCTCGAAGAAGCGGTCGCTATACAAACCTTGCCGCTCGGATGCCTTGGAGCACAGCCTGGCCATGGCGTCACATGAGGCCGCAGAGCCACCCCAGCCGAGCAGTCGCGCGCGATCGCGCAAGGTGCTCAGCGTGTCATCCATCGAGAGAAACACGGTGCCGAGACTGCCCTCGGGGTCATTTTCCAACTGGGCAAGGCCATCGCAGAACGCGTCGAGGATCTCGGCGAGATCGCGGCTCAGACCCGGCGCGGGGGTGGGACTGGAAGCGTCAGACCGCTCATCGGCATCGCCGAAGGGATTCTCGGGCTCGAAGGACTCCTCCGGGGCGCCTCCCGTGCTGCCCGGTTCCTCGTGGACGCCGGCCAATTCCGAGTCCCAGGGGGACGCCCCGGATTCGGACGCGGGCGTTTGCCACGTGTCATCCTGGGAGGATGGCGTTTCGTATTGATCGAAATAGGGCTCTTGCTCCGGCGCGGGAGGAGTCTGAGGCTCGAGCATGCGCAACGGGGGAAGCTCTCCCAGCAGGCCCGTGTCGGGCTCAGCCAAGGACTCGGGCGCGGGCGGCGCCTCAGCTTCACGCTCGTATGGGGACGCGCCAGCATTGGGCTCCGCCTCGGCCGATGATCGTGCCAAGCCATACCCGCCGCCGCGCTCCTCGTCGTCCTCCAGCAGGGTCAACCCGTCCGCCGCAAGTTCCTCGAGAGCCGCCTGGTAGCGGTCGCGCCACTTGCGCATGACCCCCGTGCGAACCTTGTCTACGATGAGGTCGCCCACCATGAGGCAGAGTATCTCGTAGCTGTCGGCAAGGAATGGCACGCACTGATTGGCGCGGCCGGCGTCTTCATAGGTCTGCAACACGCGCCCGGTCTCGGTCAATGCCTCGACCAGATCCCCCCACTCTTGCTCCAGGGCGATCTCCACGCCTTGGATCAGGTGGTTCATGCATTCGTCGGACCACTGGGCCTGCGGCGCGCCGTCACGTGCCTTCATAAATTGGCGCTGGAAGCGGCCGAGAGAAGTGAGAAGACGTTGAGTCGGATCACTAGTCACGACGCGTCCTTCCTTTGCCGTGCGGGGTGCCTCGGGAGGAGCGGAGGGCACCGCGGTGAGTTCTGGTGGCAGCGGCTGAGCGGGGGACTCGGAAGGCGGAGAGGCGTCCGATTCCTGGGGTTGCTCCTCCTGCGCGCCAGCGGCGCGCCACCCCCAGGAGAGTGGATTCTTGCCTCGCTTCCCGAACCGCATGGTGCTTTCCCCTGTTTAATCTCAGATTGTAGCACAGAGCAAGCCGACACGCAATATATTGTGGTTGTGGATCTATGCGACGGCGGCACCCCTTTATTTAGGGGTGCCACCGTTCAGAAAACACTATATGTAGGTAACCTAGAACACCTTAACGACAGATTCGGCTACTGAATGATGCCCCGTTCCCGGAGCACGCCCAGCACCAGCTCTGCAGATTCTTCCAGGGAATGGACTCCGGTATCGACGACAATCTCGGCCTTGTCGGGCTCTTCGTACGGCGCTGAGATACCTGTGAACTCAGGGATCTGGCCGGCACGGGCCTTCTTGTAGAGGCCCTTGGGATCGCGCTGCTCACACACGTCCAAGGCACACTTCACATAGACCTCAAAGAAGTTGCCGTCGCCGGCGATGGCGCGGGCCTTGTCGCGGTCGGCGCGGTAGGGCGAGATGAAGGCCGTCATGGCGATCACGCCCGCCTGGGTGAAGAGATGGGCTACTTCGCCGATGCGGCGGATGTTCTCCTCGCGGTCTTCCGGGGAGAAGCCGAGGTCCTTGTTCAGCCCGTGGCGGATGTTGTCGCCATCGAGCACGAAGGTGCGGCAGCCCGCGTCGAAGAGGGCGTTTTCCACCGCGTGGGCCAGGGTCGATTTGCCTGAGCCGGACAACCCCGTGAACCAGATCACGACGGCCTTGTGCCCGTTCTGCTTCTCTCGGTCATCCTTCGTGATATCGGCGTGATGCCAAGTGATATTGGTCGCTTTGACTTTGTCTGCCATGCCTTGCTCCATAGAAAGATTGGTTGCGTATTCAAGAAAATCGGGAAAGGCCGGAGTATAGCAGGAGACAGCCGGGATTGCGAATCGAATTGGGAGCGTTCGGGGATCGCGATTGCTTTGCAACGGTTTTCAGTAGAATCGAGCCCTCTTTAGCAGATGTCAGGAAGTCTCTTCTATCTTCCTACATGCCCCTACCCATCATCTCGACAGGGCCTGAACACCCGGTGAATCGCCGCATCTCTTTCTGATCACGACCGGGTATTGTGACCCTCTGATCGCTGCTTGGAGGCCCACGTTCCTGGCGTCAACGTGGCTCTCGCTCGACGACCTGGCCTCCGCGGATGAGAAGCGCCTTGCATCGAGCGGGCGCACCCAAATAGGGACACTCTTCAGCCGTGGACCACTGGAGCTTCCCTTGCTGGTCAAGCCAGGCGACTACGGGCGGCTTGCGATCAAGCCAATGGGCGAGGTCAAAGTCCCAGTGGTCGGTGCAGTGTTTACGTGATTCGTGGCCATTGTCCAGGTAGAGAAACTCGCGTCGTAGCCAAGGTTGGTGCCCCTCCGAGGACGGGGCAGGCGGATCGGCAAAATAGGTCATGAGGTATGCCCGGTAGCGGCCTTCCGCTATGGGGAGTGAATGCAGCACCAAACGAGCGCCGGGGGCTTCCATAAGACGGGGGACTACATAAGGCGCCTCGGGGCCGGTCTCGATCTCGAAGGTGGCCCGGGCGCTCGCCTCATCAGGCGTATGGCCCTGGAGGTCGAGCGCGCCGAGAGTCACGCGGTAATGGATGCAAGCCTGGGGAGAACGGTCCGGGCCAAAGACGTGCCACCAAATTCCATCCAACCCGAATGTATCGATGGTCATGTGAACGGGCTCGCCGCAGGAGGGGCAGCGTGCTACCAAGATACGAGGGAGCCCTTCCAAGTACCGCTGTGCGAGTTCGCGTTCCTCTGCCCGGTACCGGCGGAGATCTTCGGTCGATGTGGACTTGCCGTACTTCGCGAACCGGATTTCAGTCATCCGATTCAGAATTCGCCCGCGCTCCTCCAAGCTCAGCGTGTCCAAGGTACGACCCCCTCAACTTGTTACAGGGAATGAAATGACATTGTACACGCCTAGGCCTGGAGTCGAAAACCATACTGACGGCGGCTTAGTTGGACTTCTTGCGCGGCTTCGTCTTCTCGACAGCGGACCCCGATGAGTCGGTTTCCTCTTCGCTCGAAGAGAGCGGCTCGAAAACCTCAACCTTGATGCCCGGCTCGCGCCGCGAGGCGCCTTCTTCCTCGGCAGGTGCCGGCTTGGACTTTTCTTCAGTCTTCTTGCGCGAGTTCAACGGTTCCCACACCTGTACGCTGACGCCCGGTTCGCGGCCCGCCGGCGCATTCTCTGAAGCGGCGCCTTGCTGCTCCTCATTCCTAACGGTCGTCTCGCTTGTTTTCTCAGGCACGCGATCAGCCTCCTGGATCGATTCTGCCCTCTGCACAGGCCGATCTGGCACCGGCGCCTGGGATCCTGGCTCCTGTGCCATCGCCACCTTAGGTTTGTCCGGCGGAGGCAATTCGTCCGGGAACGGTGGCAGGTTGGGCGCATCACGATCATCGTACCCTTTGATGGGATCATAGGGGCGGTAGTGTTCCCACCGCCATCCCGGAGACTTCTCGTTGTAGTACACATACCACCCAGAGCGCTGCTTGCGTGCGAAGTAGCGCTTCAGGTGCAGGTCGCGATGGTCTTCGGGCCCCTGGAGGATGACAAGGATGCGCCCGCCCGGTTCGAAGACCGTCACGGGGTAGTCCACATAGTCGGACTTCTCGTACTGATTCTCTGGACCATGATGCACCACGTTGCCGCTCGCGTAATGGGCATGGGTCTCCACGGCTTCATTCAAGGCGAGCAGCGTCTCTTTCTGGCGCTCCGTGATGCCGCCCATATCAGGGTGAAATGGAGGCCATTTCACATCCCCGGCGCCGCGCACCTCCTCGCGAATGCCTACGGCAAGCAAGTCGTAGTCAGCCGTAAGGTAATGGTGCGGCGCATCAGGCCGTGCGAGGACGCACAGGGGTTCACCCTCGCCCGCGAGTTCGTCCCGGCTGTAGGTCTTGTTCGTGGCAGGGTCGTGCCACTGTCCGTTCTCGCCTTCGACGAGGACCAACGGGAACGCATCTTCCGGTGCGCCCGCGAGCAGGAACGTACGCACGGAACGATCGTCGACGCGCAGCGGTCGAGCCACCGCATAGCCCTCGTCCATACACTCTTGCACAAGAAGATCGAAGGAGTGGATCTTCGTCTGATCCGCAGCTCCTTTCGGATTCCCCAGTTTGCTGAAGCGTTGGTTGACTGGGATGTAGCCACGCTGCGGTCCCCAGTCTGAACTCTTACCCTTGATGTGCATCCCTTTTGTCGCGGCGCCCCTCTCAATCAGCGTCGTGGCATCCGGATTTACTGGACGGACGAGAATGAGCTGATCGAGTTCGCGAGCCACTATTGAAAACGCGTCCATATGTGCGTTTACCATCCCCGAGCGGGCCTTTGCCGCATCTCCGGCAAGTACACCGGTCTCGATGGTATCGGGAGGTTCGTTGCATGCGAGCGGTTTCCCTGCCGGTCCGAATCCGTCTGGGCTGAAGCGACTGTCTTCTTCGAGCAGTTTAATGACGGCCTGCTGCACGGACTCGTAACGCGGGGCAAAACTGTGCAGCACATGCGGGATCACGGTGACATGCGGTTTCTCCAGGCCGCCCCGCTGACTTTCTACGCGTACCGTGCAGTCGTTATCGCAAAAACCGAACGCAGACGCGCGGAAAAGCCGTAATAGGTCGTCCTGCTCGTGAGGCGGCACCCCGATATCTGAAGTCGGATCCCCGGTCCGTGAAACGGCGCCAAGCCAACCTTCATTGAACGAGCGGAGAAAGTTCTTGGTTTCGATGGCTTCGATCAGGATTTCTCCGTGTTCCTCTTGACCCAGATCTCGGAAGTACTTCTGAAGCAGTCCTGGATTGTAGAAGAAGGCCTGACAGAGCGTAATGAAGCGCTGGTGATACGCGCCGTCAAAGTCCCGTATGTCTTCGTCCTCGCTGATGCAGACAATAGCGTGGGCGGGAATCGGGGTCGGTCCTATTCGTTCCAGAGCGGTCGGGCCTGTGCCCTGCCGGCCCCACAGCCAACTGCTTTCCGCGGCATCGGCGGAGGGTGGCTTCTTTGGGAGTTGATCGATTACCGCGCCAGTGGCTGCCAGATGCTCGAACCAGTCGGCCAGACCCGCGAAGGTCTTCGCAGCGACGAACTCCTTGAATGAGACTTCCCCGATGGACGCGTTTTCGAGGGTCAACAGAAGCTGCGAAAGCTCGCTGCCGTAGTGCGGCGAGCCAATGGTGATGAGCCGATGGATGTCGCCGTGGCCGTAGTTGGCGTGTCTTGCGTACGTCTGATCCTTCTTGTAGTTGTCCGAAGCATACACTCGTGGCAGCACACCGCCGAGACTGTGGCCCACGACATCCGCTTGTGTGGCCGCGATCTTCAAGGTTTCGCGGAAATACGTCAGGGCTTCAAGAATCCCGCCGGGATTGGACCAAACGACCATCTTGTTGGCGTCAAAACTCGAATCCAATCCAACGGCGCCCGTCCACGAATCACTCGAAACCGATTTGCCATTTGTGTTTTGGAAGTCACACAGCGAAACATAGAACCCCGCCTGTTGCAGGGCCTCCAGCATGGAAAGCGGGCTGTGATGGGACTTCTGCTCCCAGCAGTTTTTGGGGTCGTCGAAGGTACCGTGCACCAACACGACCGGCGGCCGCGCCAGCTTGAGCGTCTCCCGTGCGACGAGTCTTTCCCCGCTCTCCGACGCGGAGAGTTCCAACTCGATTGTGACATCGCGAGTTTCCACCTGGCTCTGGAGAAAAACCGCGTCCTCGGAACTCGGACCGAAGGAGGGTGGCGGTTCGTAGACCGCGAAGGCGCAGGGCACGCCATCGATCGCTTGTGTTGCGCCACCCGTAAGGGCTGTACAGGATCCGTTCCCGTCCCCTACTACGCGGGCCGTGACACGGCCGGGCATGGAGAATTCCGCCCGCACCAGCAAGTTGCTCACGCCATCGGCCACCGTACCGATGCGAGTTGAAGCTGCGGGAAGATTGGTCAATTGGGAGGCGTCGAGCCGCTCGACGCGGTTGTTGTCGTAGAAGATGGGGTTGGCGTCGAAAAACCGTGCGGGCTTGGCAGTGACCTTTGTCTGCGGATCGCTCGCGGGCGAGGGGAAATCGTAGACACCGGCCTGCCGGAGAGCGTCGTCCACCTCGCGGGCAAAATCGACGGCGCCCGAAGCGCCCGTTTCCGAAACCGTTTGGAGTTCCACATACACATTGTCTTGCTTCCACGCGAGCGTGGCGTGAACCACCGATGCATTCTTAAGGTCATAGCGGATCTTGAGCCGGCCGCGGTCACCGATGTCGAGAGAGACGAAGTCCGTCTTGAACTTCATCGAGCCGATTTCCTGAAGTTCACGGCGGTCTTCTTCGTTCTTCAGGTCAAGCCTGCTGGGATTGATGCACTCGTAGTCCTTCTGCGATGTGAAGTACACCTCCACAAGGATGCTGCGGGCGGGCCAAGTGCCGCTGTATGACCCGGACGTAGGGTTGAACACGGTATTGAGACGTACCAACTCATCCGTTCGCCCATAGCATCTGAAAAGCAGGTAGTTCGGGCTATCGGCCCCCTTGCGACCCAAGGACAGACTCAGTTCCACCTCGCCGCCAGTGATTGGAATAACAACCGGCTTAACAAGCTTGCCCCAAGCGTCTTCAAGTTCTATCTGGAACTGTGCCGGAAGTTTGCGATCCGTCCAATCTATCAACGGCGACTGGGCCACATCCTGTAGAAACTCCAATGTCTCATCGGAGAAGCTCGGGATGTATCCCCCAAATGCGGAGGCTGGAAGGGCCGGCGCACAGAGTGCGGCAATCACGAGTAGGTGCGCCACCATCCTCGTCAGCGTGGTCTTCATAGGCTAAGCCCCCACCTGCCGGCATCACTGCGCGGCACAGACCCATGCGGTGGAACGCAACGAGGGAAACGCTGCCACGACGCCGTCCCCCATGTGCACGCGCGGCCGATATTGCTATCGTCGTTTTCCCTGTGTTGCTACCATTGTCGACAACCCACCCCCCAGGTTGTCAAGTTCGCGGTGGGGCTTGCGCGCGGTGCAGCGGCGGTTCACAATGCCGGGGGGGGAAGAGCCTTTGGGCGCGTCGTGAAGGAGATTTCGCCCCCCTCCCACCTGCCTTCCGCCTCTTGGGCGTCTCCGTGCGTATCCTCCAAGACGAATCGCCACCGTTTTCCGCGCGACCGGGAACTAAATGCTGTCTCCGTTGGATAGATCATGATGAAACGGGGCAACGCTCATGCAAAATGGACAAGCGGGTTGGCTTACTGATCGTGCTTCGGAGCACATTGTTATATAATCACCGTGAAGCATTTAGGGGGAAGGCTCAGAATGCCCCCAGTTGTGAAGAGACTGAGCAAGAGGGGGAAAGGACGTGTCAGCTCAGATCCGCTATGGCGTTAGCCTGATTTTGACCTTGGGCATATGCGTCTTCTGCGTGGCTCAAGACACGGGGCAACCCGTGGATGATCGAGTCAAAGCCTACGTTGCCGATCTATCGAGTGACGTCGCGAGCGCACGGACTACCGCCATCGCACATCTAGCGAGACTTGGTGGGGCGGCAGTGCCGGCGCTTGAAGGCGTTCTCAGGAACGGCGAGGATCGAGCAGTTCCATGGGCAGCACAGGCCCTGGGCAAAATGAGAGAGGTTGGTCAACCGGCGCTACTCGCAGCAATTGAAAGCGAACGGGAATGTGTCCGGGAGTGTGCGGCACACAGCATAACGCGGTGGTATAGCCAAGCGGGTGTCCTGAGGCTCGGGCAGTTCTTGAGCAGTGATCGAGAAGAGGTTCTGCTTTCGGTCCTTCACGCCTTGCGCGACTACAAGTGGCACATAGGTATAGGTGAAACCGAGCTTGAACCAGCGCTCATTGAGTTGGTGAACAATGGGGCTGACCTGGTGCGAGCAGAAGCTGCGCTGACGCTCGGGAAGGTATGTCCCGTACCCGCTGGCGGCGTCGAGGCACTATGCAAGGCGCTTCAGGCGGAAAACGCTTCCGTGCGAAAATCCGCGGCATATGGATTGAAGATGTGGGGACGGGAAGCCCACAGTGCATTTCCTGCCTTGGCAGCGGCAGCTGAGGATTCGGTAAACGAGGTGCGAGCGGCCGCTATTCTCGCCTTGGGTGCTATTGCCACATCCAAGGATATGGCACTGACACTAGGTATTCCCGCGGGTGCCACGGTCCTGCCAGAACAGGTAGTGCCCATAATCAAAAGGGCCTTTAGTGACTCCGACCCAGCCGTACGGTGCTGCGCCGCGGCGGCCCTCTACTATTGCGGCGCTCCAGCGCCAGAATCCACGTCCACGTTGTTGCGGGCGGTCAGCGATCCGGATGCCAGCGTCCGTTGCGCGGCGTTGCAAGCACTAGGGCAGATGGGCGTGAATGGTCCTGATGCTCTCAGAGCATTACTCAATGCGCTCGATGATGGGGAAGCCAAGGTGCGTGCCAGCGCAGCCGGGTCTCTCGGGCGCATGCGTATGCCACCTGAGGAAGTCACCCAGGCGTTGGTACGCGTCATGGGCGACGAGGATGCACATGTGCGTGAGCAAGCAATCCTAGCCCTTGACTTCGTGAAGGATCCCTCCAAGGAAGCGCAGAATGCCCTACAGGCCACTCTCGACGATCCAGATGCCAAGGTACGCGCGTCAGCGGCCAAGGCTCTGGTAGGCTGCCCCCTTCCTCCCGCGGAGATTGCCTCCGCCCTTCTGCAAAACATGGTGGATGAGGATCCCTACGTGCGCGGACAAACGGCATTTGCCCTCAGCCGCTGCGGTCATGCGTCGGAGGAAGTCATCGACGCCCTGATCGTCGCGCTGCAAGATACGGCGCCCTCGGGCGAAGAGGATAAGACCGTCGGCGAAATGGCGGCAGAAGCGTTGCGGAAGTTCGGGCCCGCTGCGGCGAAGGCCGTTGCTGCGTTGCTCAATGTCATGCGAGAAGATGGCCTTTCGCCGCGTGCCGCCGCCGCTCAGAAAGCCCTGGACAAGATTGGCTTTAATTCCGCGGCGCATTATGCGGTATTGCTTGAGATTCTCGTTGAGAGCATTGAGTCCGATCGGCGAGCTTGGGCCAGCGCCGCTATCCAGCGCGTGGGACCTGACAACGAAGAGTTGGTCTCATTGCTCGTCACCGCCCTGCAAACCGAGGACGACGAAGTCTGGTGCAGCGTATCCACCGCACTCAGGAACATTGGCCCGGGCGCAAAAGACGCCATCCCACTGCTCCTTGAAGGACAGTCGGATTCCCACAGTGCACGAAACGATCACGCATCATGGGCTCTACGGGATATCCGCAAGGGCACGCTGGAGCAGGTTGAGTACGATCTACACCATGGATCTCCTGAGACGCGGGTAGCCGCCTTGATAAATCTGGAGCTAAAGGGAGCGGATGCTGTCGCCGCCATTCCACTCGTCGTTGAAATGCTACGGGATGAAGACTATTCGGTGTACACACAGGCCACGCACACCTTGGGTGCGATGGGACCTGGGGCCGCGGAAGCGGTCCCGGCGTTGGTTGAACTCATGAAGGCGAAGCGAGACTACGCAGCCGAACCGGTGCTGCATGCCTTGGCAGGAATCGGGCCAGGCGCCGAAGCTGCCGTACCCGCGATTATTGAAGAGATGCGCCACCCCTTCGCCGATGTCTGGTTTCTGGGCGCTCGCGCGCTGGGCGCCATCGGACCAAGCGCGGTTGCGGGCGTGCCCGAACTCATCGAGGGTTTCAGCAATGTGGGGCCCTGGGTTACTTACGACACCGCGAAGGAGGCGCTGGTCCGGATCGGCCCGGAGGCGGTGCCCGTGTTGAAGGACACGCTATACGGGGACGATGCTCGGCTCGCTGAAGGGGCGGCCGAAGTCATAGGGCTGATTGGGAGGCAGTCGGACGACGTCGTTCCGTTGCTTGTGGCCGTATTGCGGGACGATCAGTTGAAACAGTCCGAGTTGGCCGCCAAGAGCTTGGGGATCGTTGGCCCCCGCGCGCGGGCGGCCGTGCCTGCGCTGATTGAGGCGATGAAGCGCGGCGCTCCTGGCTCGCGGACGATGGTGGCGGAAGCGCTAGGGCACATAGGCCCCGCGGCAAAGGACGCGGCCCCTCAACTCATGGATGAGTTGAAGAGTTCACGAGCCGAATCACGCCGGGTGGCGGCGTACGCTCTGGCCGAGATCGGCCAGAAGTCGGATGAATGCATTGCGGGACTTATAGAACTGCTGCATGACGAGGATGGGCGCGTGCGTGGTACCGCTGCCTATGCTCTCTCGACCATGGGCGAGGGCGCGGTTCCGCCTCTCACTGCCGCACTCAAGAGCGCAGACGCGACTGTCCGCGCACAGGCCGCGTGCGCCCTGGGGCAAATGGAAATTGCGGCACAAGGCGCCGTTCCCGGCCTCGTCGTCGCAACAGAGGATGGGGTCGCTGGTGTAAGACTGCGCGCGGTGGCCGCACTTCAGTGCGTCGCGCCTGATGGCGATGATACCCGGACCGCGCTCGAAGCGGCATGCGTAGATGCAGACCGCTTCGTTCGCGAGCAGGCACTCCGGACGACGCACATGTCGCCCCCAGTGCCGCAGGATGTGTCGCGCGGCGAGATTCCCCTCCCCGATCATCATCTGGCGCGAGATTACGTCAAGCCCGCAACACAGGAGGCAACGTTTCGCCGCGTCAAATTCAACCTGGTCTTCGATGTCACAGGCCAGACAGTGCCGCTAGCGGGCATGGAGTGGGAGAACGCGCAGGGTGAGACATCCCATCATCGCATGGGGTTCAATGAGGAGACCTTTGCTCTTACATGGTTAGATCCTGGGCACATCCTGCACGCTCGTTGGGAAAGCGTCCCGCAGGGAAATGGCGGCTACACAAATGAGTACCATAGGGTGCTCGTCAAACGAGGCGATGAGTGGTTTCAAGTCTACCGGGACAACTTTCAGTGTCACGCCAGTAGCGGCGCAAGTGACTGGTCGAAGCGAAATCGCGCGTTCGATTATGAGGAAAAGACTGCAGTCATGACCGTTACTGAACTGTACACGAGTTGCTACTATGAGTCCGTCCGCATTCCCTTTGGTGTCGGAGAACCAGAGAACGAACCAAAGATTTGGCATTGGGATCACACTGAGCGCACTGAGCGGCGTTACCGAGTGGATGCAGAAGGCCTTGTGCCGCTAGACGGCAGGCAATGGCTTGATGTCGGGGCTCACGCATTCAATATGTCAGAAGCATCGGAGTACGTCGACTCTCGATTCCCAAGGGAGGCCGCGGCGCGTGTGTACTTCCTCAATCCTGATCTGCACAGCACAGCAGTTTTCAGCGGGTCGGTTCTCTTGAGCATCGATATTGCACCGCAACAACCGTCGAGCAGTGATGACTACGATGATTACGGGAGCAATGAGTAGGTCTCCGTGATCGGCGCGACAATCGTGAGGAACGCCAGACTGGTTCGTGGCGGTCCCAGGTGAGAAGCGGACGAGATATGCAGGCCTTTGGGGGATATTTCAGTTCAATTCGCGGCGGCTCGGGGCAAGCTGGTTTTCTTAGATGACGGGTATTGAAGACCATGGGCAGGATGCCCATGCCACCTCTGGCGCTGTCACTTGGTGGGGATCGGTCGCGCCCGAGTTTTGCGACGGTTCTGGCGCAGTCGATTCATACTGTTCATGCCGTCATTCAGTCGTGAGAAGGTGGCTTGGGCGGTAGGCAGCCTTGAGTGTGGCGGCGGTCAAGTTCATCTTCCCCGTGTTCCCCGTGTCCCCGTGGTCACGTTGTGTAATCGCTGAAATTGGCGCAATCGGTGGATACCGTTTCCTGATCTTCTTCGTGTGCTTCGTGCCCTTCGTGGTGAATGATCTGAAACAAGTAAAGAGCACAGGCGAGGGCGCCTATGCCACACGCGCTTGCCATGCGTGATGATGATCTTCCTTTCATCAGGATCCTGCTTTGCCCAAGGGATTCGTCCAACCGACAAGGAACCGGAGAAAAGAGTCAGAGAAGAGCGCAAAGAAGACAGCCGAGGCAATCGGAGCGCGGGTGTAGTTGGATTGAGGGTTGTCTACCCGCCATCCTGCGATTCGTGCGCGGCTTCGGCTCTGAGGGCTTGTTTGTCGACTTTGCCGTTGGCGAGCATGGGGAGGCGCGGGCGCACCTCGATGTATTTGGGCACTTTGAAGTTGACGAGGTGTTCACGGCAATACGCTTCCAGCGCCTTCGGATCTACTTCTTGGCCAGGGTGGGGCATGACGAAGGCGCGGCCTACCTCTTGAAACACGGGGTCGGGCACAGCGATGACGGCGGCCATGAGCACGCCGGGGAAGCGTTCCATCACGGCCTCAACTTCGCGGGGGTAGATGTTCTCTCCCCCACTCTTGAACATCTCGGATTTGCGTCCGACGATGTAGATGTAACCGTCGTCATCTTTCCTTGCGAGGTCGCCGGAGTAGTACCAGCCTTCGGCGTCCATCACCTGCGCGGTAAGGTCCGGGCGTTTGTAGTAACCCTTCATGAGGAAGGGCCCGCGGACGGCGATCTCGCCGACAGTTCCGTCAGGCACTTCGCGTCGCTCGTTGTCCACGATGCGAAGCTCAAACTCATCCGCGATCTTCCCCGCGCTGTGCAGAAGACGCTCCCGTGTATCACCGCGCTGGGTGTAGGTAACGAAACCGGCCATCTCGGTCGCGCCGTAACCGTTCAGTACCATCGCTCCGGTTTGCTCCGCAATGCCGGTCACGACGTCCACGACGAGTTTCGGCGCGGCGGAACCCGACCAGATGAACGACTTCACACTGCTCCAGTCAGTCTCTGGGAATTGCGGCACGCCAAACTCCAACATGAACATGGCGGGGACTTGTCCAAACACGGTAACGCGTTCACGGCCGGTGATCTCGAGGGTCTTCGCGGGATCAAAATGGTCCATCATGATGCTGGCGCCGCCCGCGAAAATGCTGCCATAGCCGATTTCGACATCCGCGGCCACGTGGTTGATCGGGAAATGGAGCAGGCCGCGGGTGTGCTCGTTCATCTCGAAGTGCCGGGCCTGGACCGTGAGGTTGGCGAGGATGCTTGCGTGGGTGTGGAGCACACCTTTGGGTTGGCCGCTCGAGCCTGAGGTGTACATCAGCAAGGCTTCGTCTTCTGGGGAGAGCGATGACGCGCGCTCCTCCAACGCTTCGCGCAGGCGGGGACGTCCACTGCGGACCCACTCGGAGAAGGAGTGCGTACCGGGAACGGGCTCACCGATCACGAGCACCTCGCGCAAACAGGAAAACTCCCGCGCAAACGCTTCCAGGTCGGGACCAAGGTCGCGCGCGCCGTATTGGCGCAACGCGATTAACACCTTGGGCTGGGAATCGCCGATGAGATAGCTCAGCTCATCGCGCGTGAATTTCGGCGATAGGCCCAGCCAGATCGCCCCGGCCTTGTTCGCGGCCATGAAGGTCGTGAGGAATTCGGGACGTGCCATGGAAAGCAGCGCCACCCGATCGCCACGCTCGACGCCTGCGTCCAGCAGGGCCTCGGCGATCCAATTCATCTGATCTTGGAACTGGGCGTAGGTCACGCGCTGTTCGTTGAATACGAGGGCCTCGGCCTCGGGCCGCAGAGAAGCCCACTTCTCGACGTAGTGCCACGTCAGTTCGGGTTGGTTCACGCGCGACGGCTCTTCTTGGAGGGGCAGTGCCATTCCACTCATCTCAGTTAGCACCCAGCACGACGTAGCCCTCGCTGATGGCGCGTTTGCCGTCGGCGTTGGCGACTTCAAAGAATACTTCATCGTGTCCGTCGCCCGGCACACGTGCGAGCAGCCGGATGGCGATCGCCGTTCCGGGACGCACCATTCCGGTGAAGCGGCAGCTAATCCGTTTGATTCGGGCAGGATCGCCACCGGCTTCGCGGTTGAGGATATCCCGGAATGCCCACGAGAGCGTGCACGTGCCTTGGACGATGTTTCCGGGCAAGCCCACCGATTTCGCAAACCTGTTTGATGTGTGGATCGGGTTGTAAATATCCGCGCAACCATCGTAGATGTGAGGCGCCAGCGGGTCCACATGCAGCGTCTCTTCCCAAATCGGCGGCCCTTCCACTTCGCACTTGGGCACATGAGGGACATTCTCGCTGCCGGTTCCCTTGTCCAGGCACTTCACGCCGCGCAGCAACGCGCCCGCGTATTCGGTAAAGACCGGTTCGCCGGCCTGATCGCGCGCAGTGCACCGAATGATGAGGTAGGTGCCACCGCGATGGGGCATGACGGTTGCCAGGTCGGCGATGATGGTGAGTTTGTCACCGGGGCGCATCACGCGGTAAAACTCGATGGTCTCCGTGTAGTGGACTTGGCGGACAAGAAGGTCCAGCGGGAACTGCTCTGGGTCCCAGTACGATGCGGCATCTTCTCCGAAGGGCCACGTCAGCGCCACGCTGAGCATAGGCGGCGCGACGATGCCCTCTTCGCGTTCGTCGTCGAAATAGGCGGGGTTGTTGTCGCCCACGCCCGCGGCAAAATTCATGGAGTGCCGCCAGGTGATTTCCTGTTCCAGCGGTTTCGACACAGAACCCACGTAGGATGAATTGACTTGCATGATGAACTCCAGCTCCTTCGCCCGCAGCAGGAGAGAACCGTATCATGTTTTGGGCGCCGATGCGAATCGGCCGTGGACGGACTGAGGAGGCAAGGTGGGGTTTCAGGCTGCCGCGCGCGTTCCGGGGGGTGACTTGGCTGAGAATGCGATCGAAGAAAGGAGAAGAACATCCCCCTTGATCCCCCTTAAAGGGGGACTTCTGCTACACCATATCAGTGTGTTCCGGGCCAGCCCAAGGGGCAACTCAAAGACTTTGGGCCGAGTATCAGCGAGACCCGAAGGGTCCTCTGGATTCCCCCGTTGAAGGGGGCAGACGCGAAGCGTCGAGGGGGATGTTCCTCGCCCAACGCCCTGACGCAGGAAACGCACGCAGCTCTCCACATTCCGGACGAAAGCCATTCCACATCTAACACACGATTGCGGGAGTGGACCGCAGCAAGGCTATAATGCGGCGAAAGGGGTGCAACCCATGAACGACACGGCCCTGGAGTCCTTCACGAAGCGTTATGAGTCCCTGGGCGGCCACGTGCACGCCGCGGGCAATGTGGAGTCGGCGGCGCAAGCCGTGTTGGAGATCGTGCGGGAACGCAGTGGCACTCGGGTCGCCATGGCCGGCCTCGAAGAGCATCTCGCGGCGGCCTTTGGCCGCGTGCTCGCAGAGAGTGGCGTCGAAGTGCTCCGCGAGCCGTTCGCCTCCATCAAACTCCCTCATGGCATTGACGAATGTCAGGTCGGCATCACGGGCGCGGCGTTCGGCATCGCGCAAAGCGGTACGCTGGCAGAGGTGGCCACCAATGACGCGGTACGGCTGGTGTCCGGCCTGCCGCGGGCGCACATCGGCGTGGTGAAGGCCTCGGAGATCGTTGAACGTTTCGAGGATGCCGCTCCTCGTCTCCGCGCCATCTTCAATGAGCATTCCGGCGCGTGCACGGTCAGTTTCATTTCTGGGCCGAGCCGAACCGGCGACATCGAATTGATCCTGACCATGGGCGTGCATGGCCCCGAGGCGGCCTACGTCATTGTCCTGGACGATGCGGAGAGGAGGGTCCCGCAATGACGGAACGCTACGAACGCCTGTGCGCCGCGGTGAGCAAAGCCCTTGAAACGCCGGAACGCGGCACAGCCTTGCAGCGCTGCATGCAACGCGGACGCGACAGCCGCGGGCGTGCGATCGCGGTGTTGCCAGGAGGCGAGGCGTTCCGGGCCGAAGTGAAGGCCATTAAAGACCGCTGCATCGAGCGGCAGGATGAGCTGGTGGCGAAGTTCACGGCCTGTGCGCAGGCACGCGGGGCGCACGTGTATTTCGCGGAGAATGGTGCGGCCGCCATCGATTACGTGCTGCAACTGGCCCGCAAGCGCGGCGCCGCGACGATTGCGAAATCGAAATCCCTCACGACCGAAGAAATCGAAATCAACGACCCGCTCATTGAGGCGGGATTGCGTGTCATTGAAACGGATTTGGGCGAACTGATCATTCAACTGGTCCACGAACGGCCGTATCACCTTGTCTTTCCGGCCGTGCACAAGTTGACTGCGGAAGTGGCCGCTATCTTTGCCAAGGCCCTGGACAAAGAGGTCTCGCCGGATATCCCGTCCATCATGAAAGTCGTCCGGGCCTACCTTCGCCCGATCTTCCTGGACGCGGACATCGGCATGACCGGGGCCAACATCGGTGTCGCCGAGAATGGCTCCATCGTGATCGAGACGAACGAGGGCAACGGGCGTCTGGTCTCCACCATTGGCAATTGCCACGTCTGCGTCATGGGGATAGAGAAGATCGTAGACACGATCGACGAGGCCCTCACGCTGGTGCTGGCGCATCCAGTCAGTTCGTCGGGGCAACTGCCGACGACCTATGTGACCTGGATGGCGGGCCGCGCCGACATGGGGGACGCCGGCGTCCCGCGCGAGACGCACATCGTCCTGCTCGACAACGGACGCAAGGCCATGCGCCAGGACCCAGGCCTGCGGGAGGCGCTGAACTGCATCCGGTGCGGAGCGTGCATGAACATCTGCACGACCTACGGGGTCGTGGGCGGGCACACCTTTGGGCACATCTACCCCGGCCCTATCGGCATTCCCTGGACAGCCGCCGTGCATGGCCTGGACAAAGCGGCCGCGTTCGCGCCGCTGTGTATTTCGTGCGGGCTCTGCAAGGAGATCTGCCCGGCGGAGATCGACCTTCCAATGCTGATTGCGGAGGTGAAACATCGCGTCGCCAAGAGGGACGGGTATCATCGCGCGGACCGCACGATGATGAGCGCCGAGCGTTTCGCCCAAACCGGAAGCACTCTGGCGCCCTTCGCAAACCGCGCACTCCAGAACCGCACGGCGAGGCGCATCATGGCCAAGACGCTGGGTATCGATGCGGATCGGGTCCTGCCCGCGTTCAGTCGCAAGACGTTCAAGCAGCTCTTCACGGGGCACACCTCCAGCGTGGAAAATCCGCTTCGGAAAGTCGCGCTGTTCATTGACGTGTATGCCAACTTCAACCGGCCCGATATCGGCATGGCGGCTGTCGAATGCCTGGAGGCGGCGGGGTGCGAAGTGCTGCTGCCCGAGCAGCACGCCAGCGGTTACCCCTACATCGGCTACGGCGACCTGGACCGCGCCCGCGAAGCGGCCGCATTCAACGTGGCACGCCTGGCGCCCCTCGCGCGGACCGGCTGCGACATCGTCGCCATTGAACCGACGGCCGCATACTGTTTGCGCCATGCTTACCCCGCCTTGCTGGGCCACTCGCGCAAATCACTGGAAGTCGCCGAAAGGAGTTTCGAGATCTTCCGGTACCTGCTGGACCATGAGCCGGAGTTCGAGCACGTTGGCGGGAAGACCGATCGATCCGGACGCCGCTATGGGTTCCATGTGTCGTGTCACCAGCGGCCGATGGGCTCGGGACGTGAAGCGGTGGAGTGGCTGCGTCACCGGGGCGCCCGTGTGGAGGTCATCGAAACGGGGACCTGCTGTGGCATGGGGGGCACGTTTGGGCTCAAGGCGGGTCCGCTCGGGCAGGGTCTGTCGAAGGCGGCTGGTCTGGGACTCTGCAAAAAGTTCAAGGAGTCCGGAGTGGAGGCGATCGTCAGCGAAAGCAGCGTATGTGCCATTCAGTTGCGGGAAGGAACCGGCCTGCCGGTGCTGCATCCCGTGGAACTGCTGCTCCCCGCGCAGGGATGAAAAACAAGGCGGGCATGCCTGACACACCCGCCTGAAATCATTAAGATTCGTGTGGCGACTGACTAGATCAGTTCGGGAAGGCTCGGGCCACCACCCACGAACGCCCACAGGAAGAACCAAATCCAGAAGAGAATACCAAAGAAGAACATAGCGAAAGACCTCCTTTCTCGTTATCCCAATTCATAACCCCAGACGGAGCCGAGGCTAGCGCGAGTCTAGCATAGCGGTATGGGCTTGTCAAGGAAGCGAAATCTTCGATTCCTCAAAATACCCTCATATCCGGTGCACATGAAACGAGCGCAACCGCAGATATTGTGGTTCAGGGGAGTTCGGTCCCGCCGGTTCTCAAGTGACCTCGACCCCGACTCGCGCCAGAACCCGGCGAAGATCGTCGGGGGTGAACGGCTTGCTGAGCGCAACCGCGGCCCCATATTCCAGGGCGCGATTGGCCAAGTCACGGTCTTCCGGAGCGGACATCGCGATAATGCGCACGCCCGGCAGGTCGGTGAGTTCCTTTATCCTGCGGCAGACATCGAGCCCGTCCACGCCCGGGAGACGCAGATCCAGGAAGACGACGTCCGGAAGGAACGAGGCCACATGGCGGCCGGCGTCGAACCCATCGAGGGCGCTTTCAATTTGAAAGTGGCCGCGGGAGCGTTCCAGGAAGCGCCTCACGACGGTGACTACGGAGTGTTCGCCGTCGACCACGAGAATGCGCAGACCCGCGGAACTGAGGTCGCCGTGAATGGGGATATTGTTCTCGCGGAGGAACTGGATGAGATCTTCGCGGCGGATGCGGCGGTGGCCGCCCGGCGTCTTGAAGACGTGGATACGCCCCGCTTCGGCCCATTTGCGGATGGTATCAGCCGTTACGTGACAGTACTTAGCGACTTCAGAGGTACTATAGGACTGCTTCATTTCCATAGAATCAGAAGAATTTCGTCCTGTGCCGGACGGCGCGCGCGGTAACTCGATCCGCGCGCACCGCCGAAGTTCAACCCCGCGGGCGGACGATCAGCGAGCACCCCCCCTGTCGTATCTCATTCCGCGAGAACTCGGTCAACGATGGAGCTGGATCGGGGAGTCGAACCCCGGACCTCATCATTACGAGTGATGCGCTCTACCAACTGAGCTAATCCAGCAAGAAAAAATGGTGCCAAGGGCCAGAATCGAACTGGCGACACGCGGATTTTCAGTCCGCTGCTCTACCAACTGAGCTACCTCGGCACACCCACATAGCTTACGCAACGCTTCGCGTGGAAGTCAAGTCTTCCGCGTCCAGCGCTACATACCGGTGCGGCGGCGATCCGCGTAAACGCCGCCTTCTTGAGACCCCAACGCCATATTGCGAATCTGCGACAATACTTCAAATATCTGCTGGGGCGTTTCCGTATCTTTGGATTCGTGATGCGTAATACAGAACATCACGTCGAGCTGTTTTTCCGTCGCGGGATCTTTCGGTTTGGGACTACCCACGGCGGCCATGTACAGTTTCTCCACGTGGGCCGCCCACACTTTGCGAACCCAGCGGCAGAATGTCTGCATGCGCTCGCACGGCATCAGCAGCATGAAGTGGCCGCCTCCCATATGGCCGATGTAAATCTGTTCGTCTTTGAGTTCTTCGGCGCAGCGGGCAAGGGCCCGGCCCAGATGGCGGATTGCCTTGGTCCGCGCCTCCGCGCCATACTTGCGCCCGAACTCGCGGACGTGCAGCAGTTCGCAATGCGAAAGCGCGAAGCTGGTGCGCAAACTCAGTTGCCGCTGTATCTCGCGCTTGGTGGCATCCGCGGCGGGCAGAGACGTCAATTCATCCACGCCCGCGCCGCCCGCCCCCATGCGCAACAGGGCCTCGATGCGCTGCGACAGATTCAGGACGTCGAACGGTTTGACGACGTAGTCGTCGGCGCCCTGTGCGAGGCCATGAAACACCTCTTCCTCGTTGCTCATGGCGGACAGGAAGAGAATCGGGAGCGTGTAGAGTTCGGGGTCGCGCCGAACCTGACGACAGATCTCGAATCCGGAGGTGTGCGGTAGCATGACATCCAGAACGAGGAGGTCGTGCTTGGTGGCCTGGACCGTTTCCACAACGCGCTGTCCCGTATTCTGGACCGTGCACGCGTGGCCGTTCTTCGCCAGGTGCGCGCTCACCACGCGCGCCGCAGCTTCGTCGTCGTCGACAATCAGGATTTTCGCCACTCTTGCCTTGCCTCAACTGATTGGGACTTCACAAGTTGCTACATGGTGGGCGAGGAGGGACTCGAACCCTCAAGCCCGCAAGGGCAGCGGATTTTAAGTCCGCCGTGTATGCCATTCCACCACTCGCCCCTGGCGCAAACGACCAGCTGGCCGCCAGCGCGCGAACCGGGCGGCTGGTCATATTCTACCACCCACCCCACGCGGTGGTTGTGAAACAAAAAATGGAGGCGGCACCCGGATTCGAACCGGGGGATGAAGGCTTTGCAGGCCTCTGCCTTACCAACTTGGCTATGCCGCCGGAGAAAAGGATTCTAGCCAAGCCCGGTGAATCATGTCAAGAAAACCACTCGCATTGTCAGCGCAACTACTTATCGAGGGGGAGGTTTGAGATACCCGCCCGGCCCGGATGAAACAAGTTATCCGAAAACCTCAGGCCCGCCGGGGCCGGTTCGGGAGAAATAAATACGGCATATTCGTACCGGGGCGGCGCCGTCTGAGGCACACCGTCGACGAGTATCTGGTCGCGCCCACTGTCGTACACGATGTTCCCTTGTATGAGGACATCCTCCATGATGGGATTCTCCGGCAACTGTCCGGATTCCAGACTGATGACGCCCCCGCGAGAGCCCTCCCAGTTGAAGTACTCGTAGCCAAAACCAAAATCGGAGAAGATGTTGTTTGCGATGATGTTGCCTCGGGTAAAGTTAGGTCCGCGCGCCGGGCGGTCGGCTGTGGCGGCTTCGGCCGGATGCGACAAGGTGCCTGGCATCATGATGAGGCCCCACAAATCCATGTGGGAGACGTTGTTGCCGGAGATAATCACATTGCGCGACCCGTGCATGCATTTGATGCCTATGAAGGCGTGATCGATGATGTTGTTCGAACAGGTCACGGAGTCCGCATGCATGTCGATGCCTTGGGCGGCGTTTTCGATGAGATTGCCTGAAACCAGCACGTGAGAAGTCACTTCTGGACCCGTCACCACAATTGCAGAGCCCTGGTGCCAGTTGTTCGCATAGTCCCCCGGAGGCGCCAGCTTCCCCTTGTTCGTGGGCTTCTTTCCCTCGCAGAGCATGCCCAGTTGGTGTTGTTCTTTGGTTTCTTTGGTGGGATACAGGTTTCGCTCCACCACGTAGTTATTCTGAATCGTGATGTCCGTACTGCGAGCAACCAGGATACCGGTTCCGTCGATGACGCGGAACGCATAACCGTAGTGCTCGGTTTCAGTGCGGTCGTCAATCCCGATTCGCTTGTAGTTGACGACGGAGGAATCATGCACACGGCTCGATGTGCATTGTTCGAGGAAGATAGTGCCGGCCGTGCTCCGGTTGTCAAGTACCCGGATGTTCGCGATCTCGACGCCACTGGAGTCTGAAGCGTGGATCGCGTGGCAGCTGGTCTCCTGTTTGCCCTCGGGCCTTACGAGTGTAATCCCCTGGATGCGGACATCTTTCGTGGCCACAATCTCCAGGATGTTGGCCTCAGGGTTGTCCTGCACGATAGTCCCTTGTCCGAACAGTCCGGAGCCCGGCGTTGTCAGGCGTAGGGCCTCGGTGAGGTGTACCTCACCCACGGGAACTTCGATCATCCGTCCCGGATTCGCGTCGATCGTCTCCTGCAGCGACGCCGCCGCCACAAACACGCACACGACCCACATGCCAACCATAGAAGAATCTCCTCGTGATTAACAACGCTTACCCGCGCATTCTGGGGTTCGCTTCGACCCGATGAAGCATACCTTATCTTGCACCATTCTGGGATAGAAAGATTCAACCACGGGGACACGGGACAAACGGGGATGTGGACAAGACGTTGGTTTTCAGCGCCCCCGGCGAAGAGACTTGTAACACATACTCTATCACTGCGAATGAACGCGCGACCTTGACGCGGTCTCCCCAGTACTGCCTCGCTCTCCGAGCGCGGCAACACAGCGCTACGCTCAGGAGACCAACTCGCAATCACACGATCAGGCTCCAAGTTGAAAACACCGATAGCATTTGGCAAACCCTCGGCTTTGAGGCCGACAACAGTCTTGTGCTGCCGCGCTCGGAGAGCGAGGCAGTACTGGAATGCAGCCCTTTTGATTCTCAGTGTTTCTGTGTTCTCTCTGGGTCTCCGCGCTGAACGGCAGTCAACTCACGGGCGAGACGCACGTGCTCCTTTCCAATCGCTTTCCTGGAGCGGCACAATTAGTGGATGCCATCGTTCTTGGGTCGTGGCTACGTCCCGTTGAGTTCACTCTGATAGACTTGCCTCACCTAAGCTGGGAGAATTCATGATGGGCGACCCAAATGCGAAATCATCCTTGAAGGCCGTGGGCTCGTTTACCATCGCCTATCTGTTGCTTGCCATCTTGGCGGCCTTATTGCGTGGGAACCAGGAGTTTATCTTCTACATCGTGGTGATGGTGTTGCTGGTTGGCATGGTCATGGTGGTGCATCGCCGCGTGTGTCTGAGCCAGGGCGCGTTGTGGGCGCTCAGCATCTGGGGACTGGCGCACATGATGGGCGGGCTCGTCCCGGTCCCGGCAGGCTGGCCGATCAATGGGGAAATCCGGGTCTTGTACAGCCTGTGGCTGATCCCGGAGCACCTCAAGTACGACCACATCGTCCACGCCTACGGATTCGGCACGACAACGTGGGTATGCTGGCAAGGGCTTCGATCGGTCTTAAGGGGATACGGCGCCCCGGTTGTGCCCACGTTTGGACTCATGGTGCTGTCCGCGGCTGGCGGTTTGGGATTCGGCGCGTTGAACGAGGTCGTTGAGTTCGCCGCGACGTTGCTCGTGCCTGAGACCAACGTCGGCGGGTACATCAATACGGGATGGGACCTGGTGTCGAACTCCGTTGGCGCCACGCTTGTCGCGTTGCTCATCTATTTCCTGGACCGGCCAGGAGAATCTGGCTCGAAATAGGCTGCAACAGAGGGGGAATCGAACGATGTCGTTCCGTATCGTGGCGCTGGTCGCGTTTGCGTGCGCGGTGGCCGTGGCGGAGAATCCCCAGGCACAGTCCGGACTCCGGGTACGCGACTTTCTCCCGGGAAAGCCCATCAGCCGGGCGCAGCGGCCCGCCTCGCTGTCGGCGGCGATTGAAAACCTGGGGGACGCGCCAGTTGCCGTGACCGCCACGTTGAAGCTCCCAGAAGGGATCGCGTTACTGTCCGCGCCAGAACCGGCGTCGTTCACTCTTGAGCCCATGGAAGAGTACCTCGTCACGTGGACCGTGCAGGCTGAGGCGGCAAGGCAGGCCGATTTTGCCGTCGAGGCCAGTGCAGATGGCACAACTGCGGCCCGTGCGGCCCTCTCCGTGTTGTTCCTCTCCCCCATGCCTCAGGCGCCGCTGGCATACATTCCGGAGCCTGTGCGCGCCGAATCGCCTCCGCTCATCGGCGCGCATCACTGTCCGTTATGGGAGGCTGACAAGCCGCAGATGTGGTCGCAGATCCGCAAGCATCCCGAACGCACGCCCGCCCTGGGTTTCTATGCGCAGGACAATCCCGAAATCGCGGACTGGGAAACGAAGTGGGCCGTCGAGCACGGCATCGACTTCTTCATTTACTGCTGGTACCGGACAAGCCAAGGCGGACCCGTCACGACGCAATTCAGCAGCGCCATTCATGAGGCCCTCTTCAAATCGCGTTACGTGGACAAGATGCGCTTCACGATCATGTGGGAAAATCAGTCGCGCGGGCGTGCGGGCGTCGCGGATGAAAACGACCTCATGCAGAACCTGCTGCCCTTCTGGATGGACAACTACTTCAAGCATCCCAGTTATCTGAAGGTGGACAACAAGCCGGTGCTCTTCATTTACCGTCCCGAGTTCCTCATCGACGATCTGGGGGGCGTGGGGAAAGTCGTGCAGGCCTTTGAAAGAATGAGACAGGCGTGCAAGGAACAGGGGTTTGACGGGTTGTATCTCCTGGGCGAGTACCGCGGGCTCGACCCGAAGCATCTCACGCTCATGAAGAGCCTCGGCCTGGACTGCACCTTCGCCTACTGCTGGTACGTGCCGAATAACCCCACGCCCGAACAGGCCATTGCGTCACAAATGGACCAGATCCGCAAGACGCAGGACCTCGGCATCCTTCCGCAGGTTGTCACCGTGTCGCAGGCCTGGAGCGGCTGGCGGGATGAAGGAACGATCTGGAAGATCCCTCCGGACGACTACAAAAGTCTGCTGAAACAGGCCGGGGATTTTGTGGCAACACTCCCCGAGAGCGAACTGGGCAGCAGGATGCTGCTGCTGGACAACTGGAACGAGTGGGGCGAAGGCCATTACATTGCGCCGTACCGCGAGTTTGGCTTTGGCTATCTGGACGCCGTGCGCGAAGTCTTCTCGGGCGCACCGGCAGCCCATGATGATTTGCTCCCCGAGGATATCGGATTCGGCCCCTACGACACCGCGTACGCCGCCTACATGGCGCGGGAGATTGAGGAGCGGGCAATATCGCGTCAGCAGGTGACGAAACCCGGAGCTGACGAGGAGGGGCTCATTGGGTGGTGGGCCTTCGATGAGGAGCTGCAGGCTCCATGGGTTCAGGATTCATCGGGAAAGCGGCTGGGCGGAATGGTTCACGGGGCGAAGCGCGCTCCTGGTATTGACGGGAACTCGCTGCTCTGCCAAGGTGGCGCCGTTGTCGTGCCTCCCGCGCTCCGCCTCTCCCCCACCGCCGCGATGTCGGTCACCTGTTGGGTCAGGACCGACGCTGCGGACCAGGACAACAAGTGGATAGTGAATCGCGTCTTTGGGGGCGGCACAAACACGGGATACCGGCTTGGCGTGTTGGGAGGCAAACCGTGTTTCGAGGTGCCGCAGACCGACTGGAGCCATCACCTGAGCGCGGAGGAGGCTTTGCCTACGGGCCGCTGGGTGCACCTCGCGGGGACTTTCGATGGGCAGATGATGCGCATCTTTGTCGACGGCGAGGAACGCGGGACCATGGAGCGTCCAGGGCCTGTTAACGCCAATACGTTCAACCTGTGCATCGGCAGCTATGAGGTCGGCCATGCCGCGCATTTCACCGGCCTGGTCGATGAAGTGAAGCTGTATGGCCGCGCGCTAAGCGCGGCGGAGGTGCGGGCCCAGCACGCGGTATTGGCCGGGAAGTCGGGGTAGTTCATGAGGATGCCCCGCCTGAAAGCATGGCGCTACCTGGAGCGCCGGCATCCCTGCCGGCTCTTTATGTCACCAGCTAGGACTCTGCCGCTTTCAGAAAGATGCGGGAGTACACAGGTTAATCTCTTCTGTGACGCCCGCTTCCCTCGGCAATTGTTCTCTGGCTCCGCGTCCGTCCCGCGTGGAAGCCGGACGCCGGGAGGTGGTCTGCGAACTCGACCGTGGCGCTGGTGTCCAAGGGTGCACGAAGACAAGTGGCCCCTAACGGCATGAAGGAAGCAACTATGAAAACGAAACTGGTGGTGGGGATCGTGCTGGGAATCCTTGTGTTAGGCGCCTGCAGCGGGCGGGACTATCCCGACGAGATGGGGGCGAGCGGCGAACCGATGGCCGACTACGCGGCTGGAAGACGGCAGATGGCTGAATTGGCGCAAACGGCGCCTCCCGTGATGCCAGCGGAAGCATCGGTCGCGGCCGATGAGATGGTGGCATCCGACGCTGCCGGCAAGCCAGGCAGCGGCACGCCGGGCGGCCTGGCGGTGCTGGCGGCCAGCAAGCCCGACCGCTATCTCATCAAGAATGCCACGGTCATGATCGAAACCGAGGATGCGCGCGCGGCGACGAATCAACTCATGGCCGCGTTGGAGCCGGTGGGTGGTTACGTGTCAAACCTGAATGAGTCGATGAACAGCATCGGAAAACGTACCGTGACGGTGCAGGTGCGGATTCCTTCAGACAGCTTCGACCAGTCGATGATGCAAGTGGAGGCCTTGGGCAAGGTCCTCAACAAGCAGGTGACCACGCAGGACGTGACCGAGCAGTTCGTGGACACCGACGCCCGCGTGCGCAATCTCAAGAAGACGGAGGAGCGTCTGCTCGACCATCTGAGCCGGGCGGGCGTGTTGGAAGAAGTCCTGCGCATGGAAGAGGAGCTGAGCCGCGTGCGCGAGAATATCGAGCGCATGGAAGGTCAGTTGCGCTTCCTGACAGACCGGGTATCCTTCTCCACCATTTCGATCACGCTGCAGGAGACAGCGAAGGCGGAGCCGATCGTCCCCGCGCAGTCGTTTAGTACCGCGAAGGTGTTCTCCGAGGCGGTGCGCTCGCTCGTGGGATTCGGCCAGGTACTGTGGACGCGCGTGATCTGGATCGCGGTATGGGCGCCGGTCTGGCTCGTGCCCGTGCTGGTGCTGGCGCTGCTGTACCGGCGTTACCGCCGCCACGCCTAGTGCGGTGCTGACGATACTGAGGCGGGCTTCCCGAAAACCGGGAGCCCGCCTCCTCTTATATGGAGTGCGGAGGCTTGCCTCTGCTTTGATGAAGCAGGCTCGCCTGCGGTCTACCGGTACGGTCTTCTACGTGCGCAAGACGCGTCCACGACTTGATAGTGCGCACGGCAAACTCGGGAAAGCAGGGACAGTCCCGCCTACGCTCGAAGACTCGCTCCGCTTGGTACAGTCCCTGTTTTCGCTGATTCTCGGTCCCTTGATAATCGGTGAAGCAGAAACTATACTACGGCCCCCCTGTACGGGGACCCTGTCTGGTGGATGGCTTCTGTAACATGGTGGCCGCGGTGCGCGGCCGCAACCAAGAAATGAGGGGTTCCTGAATCCAATGAGCATCGAATTGAGCGGTCCCGGCATGATACCGAAGCGCGCCTTCTTCGTGCGAGGCGTGGGTACTCACAAAGAGCACTTGGCATCTTTCGAGAGTGCGTTGCGCGACGCGGGTATCGAGAAGTTCAATCTCGTATACGTGTCGAGCATCTTCCCGCCCAACTGCAAGATTATCTCGAAGAATGAGGGGTTGAAGCTCTTCGAACCGGGTCAAATCGTGTTCTGCGTGATGTCGCGAGCCGACACCTGCGAACCGAACCGCTTGATTGCGGCGTCCGTGGGGCTGGCGGTTCCTCAAAAGAAGGAACAGCAGTACGGCTACATTTCCGAGCACCATGCCTACGGACAGAAGAGCGCCATCGCGGGCGAGTATGCCGAAGACCTTGCCGCCACGATGTTGGCGACGACCCTTGACATCGAGTTCGACCCCGACAAAGCGTGGGACGAGCGAAAGCAGATCTATAAGGCCAGCGGCCATATCTTCAAAACCAGCAATATCTGCCAGTCGGCAGAGGGCAATAAGAATGGGCTGTGGACGACCGTCCTGTCCGCGGTTGTATTCGTCCTGGAGTAACCGTGGAGAATCCCATCGCGCGCTGCTTCTCGGCCCGCGGAGGGAATTCCTCTCTGTTCCTTCGCCTAAAGGAGTCCGGCATCCGCATGTGCGTATCACACCGGCCTAAGGCCTTTCTTTGTGTTTTCTTCACGCTCGCGCTTTGCGCGGCGCTGTGTTCCGCCGAGGTGATTCTGGGCCCGCCGCCCAAGTCGGCTTCGTCAACAGGTTCTTTGCCGGACGACGCCCAGGCCGTGCTTTCTTCTTTCAGTCAATTCTGTGCCGGCCTCACGAGCTTCACGGTGGATACCCGCACGACACTTCACCGTGTCGTTGGAGACGACGTGCAAGATATTGTGGTTGACTACGCCGGGGCCATGCGGAAACCCAGTTGCTTCGCGATGAATCTGACAGGAGAGAATCGCGGCGCCGAGGTTATCAGCGATGGAACGACGCTGAGCCTCAGCATTCCGGCCCTCGGGCGTTACACACAGCTTTGCGCCCCCGCGGATATTACCGTAGCGGCAGCGTCTGGCGACATGGGTATTGGCATCACGGCGGCGTATCCCAGCGTCATCGAGGCGCTGCTTTCCCCAGATCCCTCAAGGGAACTCTTGGCCGGCGCCGCCACCGTGGACTATCTGGGGACTGCCCAGAGCGGTGAAGCATCCGAGCACCACTTCAAGATGATGGCCGGGGGCGTACCGATAGACTTTTGGATCATGGCCGGCGATACACCGGCCCTGACACGATTCCGGGCGGATTACTCGTCTATGCTTCGGGCTTCTCTCGAAGGCGCGACCCCTACCCGGGTGGAGTTGTTCTTCACATTCGAGTTTCTCAATTGGTCATTTAATCCCGAAGTGCCCGATTCCCGCTTCGCATTCACGCCCCCGGCCGACGCGGAACTCCACCGCAACCTACGCGACTTGCTGACAACGCGCCCCAGCAAAGTCTCCCCCATGGTGGGGAAGCAAGCGCCGCAGGTACCCCTGGACCTGCTCGACGGCGGGACCCTGGACCTAGCGGCGTTGCAGAAGGAGGGGAAAGTCGTTGTGCTTGATTTCTGGGCGACGTGGTGCGTGCAGTGTGTGAACTCTTTGCCGGACCTGACGGCTGCTTTGCGCAAGTACGCGGAACGGGGCGTGGCATTCTACGCGGTGAACCAAGCGGAAGCCCCCGAGATCGTCCGCGCATTTCTGGCATCGCAGAAACTGGACATGAATGTTGCACTTGACATACAGGAAACGGCCAGCATCGCTTACCAGCTCATAGGCGTCCCCGAGACGTTCGTCGTGGGCAAGAACGGTGTCATCCTGGCTCACCACGTTGGGTTCGGTCCCACAAGTCTGCTTGAGCTTCGCCTGGAAATCGAAGCCGCACTCAAGGGCAAAGCCCTGGAGCTGTCCCTCGCTCAGGAGAGCACAAGCTGATTCCCCGCACCGCGTATCGGCGGCAAGTCTTGGCAGGAATGCGAATTGTGCGGCGGTAATCCCCGACACCACTTCAGGAAGTGCACTATTCATTGTTATCACGGATTACCAGCCCATAGAAAACCCTGACCGACCGGCATTGCATGCACCGAATTCCCCGTTCAATTGTCGAGTTCTATTGGAATTCACTACCTATGCTGTTGACGCCCAAGGCTTTTGGTGGTAGGCTTAGGGAGACGAAGACCTATTTCCTGAGAGTTGGGTGAGACGGAAGAGCGGGAGAATGCGTAGGGGTCCTTTTAGGGGGGATGTCTGGCCTCACAGGAGCGTCGGGCAATTCACCATCTGGGGCGAAGGATGGAAGAGCAAGATATTCCCGGAATAGTGAACTCACTGTCCGAAGCACTCGTGCTGGCAGAACCCACAGACTTGCAGGCACTAGCCTCTATGCACACCCAGTGCGGACAGGTGGCCGAGTGGGCGCGAAACAAGGGCCTGGATACCACGGCCGCCTGCTGTGTAGCGTCCGCTAACCTGTTGGAATCTATTATCCTTAGCGAAGTGGCAGACCCCGTCCAGGCGATGGGGGTGGTTTCCAAAGTGGTCGAAGCACTTCAAGGTATCGTCCGAGACGGCCGGGCGGAATCGGAGGTAGCCTTCCCGCTGGAATCGCTTGGGGGAGGCGCAAAGGCCAAGGCGGAGCCGGCCAGCCCCGGTCAGAAGCCTGTATCGGTTCCCACAGCCGCCCCCATAGCCCGCTCAGGCTCGAGGAGGCTCGAGGGAGACCGGGATCTGCTGTCCGAGTTTGTGTCCGAGGCGCAAGAGCATCTGGACAATGCGGACGTGCATCTCCTCACGATTGAATCGAATCCCGGTGATGCTGATGCCCTCAACGCGGTTTTTCGGGCCTTCCACACGATCAAGGGAGTGGCGGGCTTCCTGGCGTTGGAGGACATCCAGGCATTGGCCCACGAGTCCGAGAACTTGCTGGACAAGGCACGCAAGAACGAGATCGCGCTGATCGGCGGCAACATCGATGTGACATTCGAGGCGGTCGATTTCATGAAGCGCCTCGTACAACACGTCTCGAACGCGCTTACGAGCGATGCGGAACTGCCCATCGAAGAAGAGCTTCCCGCGTTGGTGGTTCGAATCAAAGGCGCTGCGACTCAGGAGGGAGAACCGCCGGAGGGCGCCAGCCTCGCGCCGTCGAGCGGGCAGAAACTGGGAGAAATCCTGGTCGGTGCGGGATTGGCGACGGAGGAAGCGGTCGAAAAGGCTGTCGAGTACCAGACGGACGCGGAGAGAGACTTCCATCTAGGGGAAGTGCTGATTCGCGAGGTCGTCATCACGAGGGCGCAGTTGGAGCAGGCCCTCGAGTTGCAGCAGCAGCGGGAACCGGGAAGGCATCTGGGCGACATCTTGGTGGAAATGGGAGCGGCCCGGCTGGAAGACATCGAACGCGCACTGGCCAAACAAGAGGCTCCGCAGAAGCAAATGCCGGTGGGCGAGATACTCGTGCAGACGGGCGAGGTCGATGCGAAGGATGTGGCCTTGGCCCTGCGCGCCCAGAAACAAAAGCAGGCCCCCATGGAAGTGAAGGAGGCGGTGAAGGTCGACGCGGATAGGCTCGACCGCCTTATCGATCTCATTGGGGAATTGGTGATCGCCGAGTCCATGGTGTGCCAGTCCATCGAAACGCTGAACGTGACGGCTCCCCATCTGAGTCGGCAGATCAGCCAATTGGACAAGATCACACGCGAGCTGCAGGAAATGGGCATGTCGCTGAGGATGGTGCCCGTGCGCGGCACATTCCAGAAGATGGCACGGCTCGTGAGAGACTTGGCCAAGAAGTCGGGGAAACGCATCGAATTCGTGTCGGAAGGCGAAGACACCGAACTGGACAAGACCGTGGTGGACAAGATTGGCGACCCGCTGGTGCACATGGTTCGCAATTCGTGCGACCACGGGTTGGAGTCGGCGCCCGAAGAGCGCCGCCGCGCTGGAAAGCCGGATGTGGGCCGTGTAACCTTGCGCGCCTTCCACAAGGGCGGAAGTATCTATATCGAGATCGAGGACGACGGACGCGGGCTGGACCGAAACGCGATCCTCGCGAAGGCACGTGAAAAGGGGCTCATCCGTGACGGGGACACGATGTCCGATCGCGAAGTATGGAGCCTCATCTTCGAGCCTGGCTTCTCCACGGCGAAGGTCGTCACGGATGTTTCAGGTCGCGGCGTAGGGATGGATGTGGTCCGGAAAAACATCGAATCGCTTCGGGGCCAAGTGGAAATACAGAGCGTAGCGGGCAAAGGCAGCGTTTTCAGCATCCGGCTTCCGCTGACCCTGGCCATTATCGAAGGAATGGTCATCCGCGCGGGGCGCGAGCGGTTTATCGTGCCCACGCTTTCGGTGATTCGTTCTATCCAGCCCCATCCCGGGCAGGTGACGACTGTGGTTGGGCGCGGCGAAATGTTGACGCTTCAAGGAGAGCTGATACCCTTGTTCCGCTTGCACCGGATCTTTAGTCTGTCGGGAGCGATCGAGGACCCGTACAAGGCGCTGGTCATGATCGTGGAAAACGAGGGGCGCAAGGTCGGATTGATGATCGATGAGCTGGTGGGGCAGCAGCAGATCGTCATCAAGTCGCTTGGGCAGGCCATGCAAGAATTGGATGGAATCGCGGGCGGCGCCATTATGTCGGACGGCACGGTGGGGCTTATCCTGGATGTGGGAGGATTGGTAGCGATCGCGAACACATACGCGTTTGATGTACCGAAGGGCAGCACTCATGATCTCAAAGCGGCGGTCGCGCAAGTGTAGCATACCGCGCATTGCGGCCAGCAGGGTACACCGGACAGGACGTGGACAACTCGGCGGGCAGATGCCGGGCCATGACGAGGAGAGGGAAAAATGACGCAGCATGACAGTGATCGATTGGGATCGGGCGGGAGCGCGGGCCTGCGGGAACGGGCCGGCCAGTATCTGACGTTTGCGTTGGGGAACGAAGTCTACGGACTGGAAATCCTCAAAGTACAAGAAATCATCGGCATGACGACCGTGACCAAGGTGCCTCGAACGCCGGACTTTCTCCGGGGCGTCATCAATCTCCGCGGCAAGGTGATTCCGGTGGTGGATCTGCGAACTAAGTTTGGGATGGAGACCCACGAGGATACGAATCTGACCTGCATTATCGTGGTCCAGGTGATGCGCGACAGCCAGCAAGTGACCATGGGCGTCATCGTTGATGAAGTTGCGGAAGTCCTGGATGTCCGCGCGGACCAGATTGAGCCTCCGCCCACGTTTGGTACGAACACGCAGACGGAGTTCATCTCGGGCATGGGGAAGGTTGGGTCGAAGGTGATTATCCTCCTCGACACCGACCGGGTGTTGTCGTGGGGCGAGGTTGATGCGATTTCGGAAGTGGCCGCTTCGACCTAGACAACCCGAGCTGGACGTGGTGCCGCCGCGTCCATGAAGTGCGCGGTATCATACAAGGAGACTGGCAAGGGGCGGTGTGCGCCCGGAAAGCCGTCAACACGAGGGAAGAACCTCCCCGATGGCAGACGACTTGGCCCTTGAAATCGTGGTGAGCCCGGACAAAATGTCCGCCTCGCTCGTGGGCCCTCTGCCGGAGACCGCACCCGAAGAAGTGGCCGCGAAGGTGCAGGAGGCCGCGTCCGTGCGCGGGCTCGTGCAGGTGGTGGCCGCCGAGGCATTGGCGGATTTGCTGCGCAACGCGGCGCAGCAGGGTCTCAGGACCGTCGAGCTTGGGCTGGCACAGGGCACGGACCCGGTACCGCCTACGGAAGCGCGCTTGGAATGGGCAGGGGATTTCTTCAGCAAAGAATATCTCGTGGATGAAGCAACGGGGGCGACCGACTACCGGAGTTTCAAATCCAATCCGTCTGTGGTGGAGGGCCAATTGCTGTTGACGGTGGTCCCCCCTGAGGAAGGGAAGGATGGATGTGACGTGTTTGGGAAACGCGTTGCTCCTCCCAAGGCCCACCGGGTGAGGGTTCGCGCGGGCAGGAATGTCCAGGTCGACGAAGCGGGTCTGGTGTTTCGGGCCGCATCAAGCGGCCGAGTACGGTATGTGGGCGACTCGCTCTCGGTCGATGAAGTGTACGTGGTGACGGGAAACGTGGGCCTTGAGACGGGCCACATCGATCATCCTGGGGCGTTGGAGATCAAGGGGAACGTAGAGGCTGGTTCTCGCGTGAAGTGCATGGGACATGCCCGTGTGTTTGGTTACGTGGAAGCGGCAGACATTGATGTGGGGGGGGACTTGGAAGTCGCCTCGGGGATAACGGGAATTGGGTCAAATCTGGTTCGCGTGGCGGGCAGCGTGAAAACCAAGTTCATCATCGACTCCAAAGTGGAAGCGGGCCAAGACGTGTGGATCGAGCGAGAGATTGTACACGCTCAGGTGTTCGCCAAACACTGTGTCTACGCAAGAGAAGGCAGGCTGGTGGGCGGCAGGATTCACGCTACGGATGGAATGGAAGTCAAAGACGCGGGGAGCGAGGCATTGGTGACGACGGTCCTGTCCGCGGGCGAAACGGACGAGGAAGTGGCGCAGCGCCTGGAAAAGGAAGGGCGTCTGGCCAGACTCCGGCAGGACTCAGACCGCATCTGCCAAGTGCTTCAGCCGGTGGTATCCCGGGTGGCGCAGTTGTCGGAGGATAAACGCCAGATGGTTCGCAAACTGGTGGAGACGGAACAAGCGTTGATGCAGGAGATTGCCAGCCTGGAAGAGGAACTGTCCGCCTTGGCCGCGCGGCCGAGGCCCCGGATTCTGGTGCGCGGCATATTGCATCCGGAAACGGTGCTGCGTATTGGGCCGGCATTGCTGCGTCTGAAGGAGACGGTGAGCGGCCCCCTGGTGGCAAGGAGAATCGGGGACCGCATTCAGGTAGACTCGACGTAAGCAGGTGCGGCGGCCATCGAGCGCATGGCAGGGGACGGCCAATGCGCGGTCCAGCCGCGGCAGTAATTGGAGAAGTCGCGCGCCCAGCGAATAGAGAGCCCGGAGGTACTATGCTCGCAATGAAGGTTGAACACATTAACCCCTTTATCGAAGCCGTGTACGAGCTGTTTCAGACCATGCTCGAGGGAACAGTGTCACGAGGAAAGATCGGGGTGAGCGCGGGGTCGAGTAATCCGCGCGATATCATGGCACTGATCGGTATGAGTGGACATACACGAGGGACGGTTGCCTTGTCGTTCCCGACGACGACGGCGTTAGCCATGGTGGGGAAGATGTTAGGGCAGCAGGTGACGATTATCGACGAGACCGTGTCCGACGGCATCGCCGAAATCGTGAATATTGTGGCGGGCAGCGCCAAGGCGAAGCTGGTCCGGGACGATGACCGGCCGATGGATTTAAGCCTGCCGACCGTGGTGCGTGGCAACAACTACAGTGTGGAATACCCGTCGCAAGCGGTGTGGCTGGAGGTACCGTTTAAGAGTTCGCTGGGGGAGTTCAGTCTCCGGGTGACGTTCGAACAGAACCCGAGTTGAGGTGAATGAGCATGAAGGCACTAGTGGTGGATGATTCCGCGGTAATGCGGAAGGTGTTGATTGGAGCCCTCGGGAGGGCAAATATCGATCAGGTGGACCAAGCCGCGGACGGAAGGGAAGCGGTGGAGGCCGCGAAAGCGAACGACTATGGCCTCATCCTCATGGATTGGAACATGCCCAACATGCTGGGTATCGACGCCGTGAAGGCGATTCGCGAGATGGGCAAGACCGTGCCGATCATCATGGTGACCACGGAAGCGGAAAAGAGCCGCGTCATCGAAGCATTGAAGGCCGGGGCAAACAACTACGTGATCAAGCCGTTTGAACCCGCCACAATCGTGTCGAAGATTCAGGAAGTCCTTGGAAAAGCCGCGGGGTGAGGCCATGAAGGTCTCCGTGGACCGGACGAGCATCCGGAGAAGACGCGAGATGCGCCGCACGTGAACAATCTGGTCCGCAGTTCCACATATTTCGTGGAACCTGGATACATATACTTCAGCAAAAAACCGGCGATGCTGCGCGCGGTAGTGGGTACGTGCGTTGCCGTATGCCTGTGGGACACCCGGCTGCGCCGAGGCGGCATGAATCATTTCCTGATGCCCAAAGTTCTGGACCAGGATCGAGCGACACCGCGCTACGGCAACGTGGCGGTCGCCGCTTTGGTACGCATTATGGAAGAGGCGGGGTCCAAACGGGAACATCTGATTGCCCAGATCCTGGGAGGCGGAGCGCCACCGGGAAGCCCGCCCCGCCATTTGGGAGAGCAGAATGTCGTTGCCGCACGCGAAGCGCTGGCGCGCAAGCGGATCGTGATCGTGTCGGAGGATACCGGCGGCATGCTGGGCCGGAAGATCGTGTTTGATACGGGAACGGGCGAGTTGGCGGTGCTCAAAGTACACCAGATCAGAGACAGTGACTGGTATGCATGATCGTTCCGCGTGAGATGATGGGCATATGAATCGCAAGACGTTCGAGAAGTTCCGGTCGCTCATCTACGAGAAGAGCGGCATCTCCTTGGGAGAGCAGAAAGAGGCGCTGGTTTCCGCCCGCGTGGGCAAGCGCATGCGGGCCCTTCAGATCGGAGATTTCGACGCGTATTACGCGTACGTGGTTCGCGATGAAAGTGGCCAGGAAATGGTCGAGTTGCTCGATGCCATTTCCACGAATGTCACAAGCTTCTTTCGAGAACCACAGCATTTCGATCTTCTGCATTCACTCCTGACCACATGGAAAAACCAGGGTCAACGCAGATTCCGGATCTGGTCGGCGGCAAGTTCGACGGGCGAGGAACCCTACACGATTGCCATGACCGTGCTGGAGAGCATCGGCAACCGCGATGTGGATATGCGCATTCTGGCCACGGACATCTCGACCCGGGTTCTCGCGAAGTGCCAGGAAGGGGTGTATGAGCCGCACAAGCTGGACGGCGTTCCGGCGGCCCTGCGGGATCGCTTCTTCGATCGGATGCAAGACGGGAAACAGTTTCAATACCGGGCGAACGACGCCATGAAGAAGCTCCTCGTGTTCCGGCGGCTGAATCTGGCGACGCCGCCGTTTCCGATGCGGGGACCTTTGGATGTGGTGTTCTGCCGAAATGTGATGATCTACTTCGACAACGACGTGCGGACCCGCTTGCTGGAGGAGATCCACCGTCTTCTAAAGCCCGGCGGGTATCTGATGGTGGGGCATGCGGAAAGTCTGACCGGGTTGGTGAGCAGTTTCCGGACGGTTCGGCCGTCTGTATATACGAAATGATCGACAGGGGTTCGGGGACATGAACGGGGTGGAGACAAGGGAGCCTGAACATTGAAGTTAACGGTGGGCATATCGGAGATGCTGGTGACACAGTCGATGGAAGACATTCTCATCACGTATTCACTGGGCTCCTGCATTGGTGTGTCCCTTTACGATCCGGAGGCACAGGTGGGCGGACTGATCCACTGCATGCTCCCCTTGTCCCGAATCGACCCGGAACGCGCAAAACGCCAACCTCAGATGTTCACGGACACCGGAGTGCCCGCGCTGTTGCAGGAGGTGCTGAACCGCGGAGCCAACCGCAAACGAATCGTGGCAAAGGTCGCCGGAGCGGCGGCCCCACTGACGGATAACGGCGTCTTCAAGATCGGAGAGCGTAACTACACGGTCTTGAGGAAAGTGCTCTGGAAAAACGAAATCCTGATCGCGGCCGAGGACGTGGGCGGCACCATTGCGCGCACCATGGCCTTGTACATGGATTCGGGGAAGACTACTATCCGATCCAGCGGCGTGGAGAGAGAACTGTGAGCACGCGAGAACAAATCCTGTCGAAAGTGCGCGAAATGCCCTCACTGCCGCTTACCGCCACGCGCGTCCTGCAACTGGTGCAGGAACCCGACACGCCCTTTTCGGTGCTTCAGCGCGAGGTCGAGCTGGACGCGACGCTCGCCTCGAATGTGCTGCGCCTGGCGAACTCCGCGTATTTCGCGGGCAGCGGCCCAATTGCCTCGGTCCGGGACGCCATTGTCCGGATGGGAACGAAGCGTCTTCTGCAACTGGTCCTCACGACATCGGTGGCCCCGTTGACCTCGCAACCACTGCGCGGATACGGCCTGCGCGCCGGAGGGCTGTTGCGGCACTGCGCGGCCACCGCGATCGGGGCGGAGCAGTTGTCGCAGGAACTGCACCTGAATGCGCCGGACTACACCTACACGGCGGGCCTCTTGCACGACATCGGCAAGGTCGTGTTGGGGACCTATCTCGAGGTTGACGCCACACCGATTCTGGAACTGGCGTACCAGGAGGGGCTTTCATTCGAGATTGCGGAGCAACGGATCTTGGGAGTGGACCATACGGAGGTGGGGGCCACCTTGCTGGAGGCGTGGATGATCCCCGCGAGTGTGGTAGATGCGGTCCGTTGGCACCACTCGCCGGACGCCTATCCGGGGCCGGAGCGCCTCGTGGTGGATCTGATTCATGTGGCGGACCACATCGCCCGCGTGAGCGGCACTTCCGCCGACGCGGATGGGTTGAACTATGCCCTGTCCGCGCAGGCGGTGGAACGCATTCGCATGAAGCCTACAACGACGGAAACCGTGGTGAGCAGTGTATTAAGAAGCCTGGACGAGATCTGCGAAAACCTGAGCCAATAGCTGGAGCGTCACAATGGCCCTGAACATTCTCGTGGTAGATGATTCGGAAACCGTGCGTGCCATCATATTGAAGACCTTGAAGATGTCGGGGATCGCCTTGAATGCCCCATTGGAGGCATCCAACGGGTCAGAAGCACTTGCCCTCTTGAAGGAACAGTGGGTGGATCTGGTGCTCACCGATATCAATATGCCGGAGATGGGGGGAGTGGAACTCATCGAGCGGATGAAAGACGACGAGATCCTCAAAGCCATTCCGGTGGTAGTCGTATCCACCGAGGGTAGCGCCACGCGGATCGAAGAACTCAAGGCAAAAGGGGTCAAGGCCTACATCCGCAAACCGTTCACGCCGGAGCAGATTCGGGAAGTGGTCGACGAGGTACTGGGGGTAAACAATGACGGAGAATCATAAGGACCTATTGTGCCGCGTGTTCGCTGAAGTGCTTGAGCAAATGGCCTTCATGTTCGCCGACGCGGTGGAGGCGGACGAACCTCCCTCCCCCCCGGCTTCGCCGCTGCTCGCCCACATGACGTTTCGCGGCGCGATGGCTGGAAAACTCTCACTGGCCGTCACGGCGGAGATGTGCCCCGAGATCGCGGCAAACCTTCTCGGCACCGAGCCCGAGGACGCGGCCGATCCCAAGATCGCCCGGGATGCGTTGAAGGAGCTGCTGAATGTGACGTGCGGCCATGTACTGACCGCCCTTGCGGGGGACAAACCGGTCTTTGACCTCACCGTGCCGCTGGTGGAGGAACTCTCCGAGGACGCCTGGACAGCCATGGCCACCGCTGCGGATACGGCGGCATTGCTCGTTGATGACCGCCCCGTGCTTCTGTCAATAGAATTCGCTGAATAGGGCGCCTTCGAGACGCGTGGCAAGATCCGCGCCGACAGGCGGGCGGATCTCAACGTTAAGGATACCGGCCAGTCATGAGTACCGGATCTCGCGAACGAACACAAACATTCCTGGGCCGAGGTCCAATACGGGTGCTCGTAGTGGATGATTCGGCGTTGGTGCGCGACATTCTGGTGCGCGAATTGAGCCGGGATGCGCAGATCGAGGTGGTGGGTGCCGCACCGGATCCCTACATTGCGCGGGACATGATCGTCGAACTGAAGCCCGATGTCATCACCCTGGATATCGAAATGCCGCGCATGGATGGTTTGACCTTCTTGCGCAAGTTGATGCGCCATTTTCCCCTGCCAGTGATCGTCGTGTCGTCGCTGACACAGGCGGGTGGCGAGATTGCCATGGAAGCGCTGGAGTCCGGCGCGGTCGAAGTCATGTGCAAACCGGGGGCAGCCTACACCGTGGGCGACATGTCGGTGGCCCTGATCGACAAGATCAAGGCCGCGGCACAGGTGAAGGTAACGAAACGCGCCGAGACCGCCGAGACGCATCGCCCCAGCGTGGCGCGGTTGAGCATGACGCAAACCACGAACAAGGTGCTGGCGATTGGGGCCTCGACTGGGGGCACCGAGGCGCTCGCCTCGGTGCTGTCGGCCTTGCCCGCCAACGCGCCAGGGACCTGCGTGGTTCAGCACATGCCCGAGCATTTCACGCGATCCTTCGCAAACCGCCTGAACAGCCTGTGCGCCATGGAAGTCAAAGAAGCGGAGAATGGCGACACGGTGTCTCCCGGAAAGGTGCTGATCGCTCCCGGGAACTACCACATGCTCCTGAAGCGTTCCGGGGCGGTCTATTACGTCGAGGTGAAAAGCGGGCCGTTGGTGTCGCGTCACCGGCCTTCGGTGGACGTCCTGTTCAAGTCCGTGGCGCGCTTCGCGGGCCGCAATGCGGTGGGCGTGATCATGACCGGAATGGGTGCGGATGGAGCCGACGGCCTGCTGGAAATGAAGAAGCAAGGTGCGCTCACTGTTGCCCAGGACGAGGCGAGTTGCGTGGTATTTGGCATGCCCAAAGAGGCAATCGAGCGCGGCGCCGCGGATCACGTCGTGGCCTTGAACAAGATACCCGCCAAGGTGCTGCAACTCGCGCAGTCTTGAGGCTGCGTCCGGATCCTACACTTCGTCGTGCACAACGGGCGCCAGGAACGGAGGCAGCGCCCAAGCCACACGCCAGGTTCCCTCTTCCCCACGCTCCAATGCGACTATCCCGCCTCGAAGGAAGGCCACGGGCTCGGCGCTCGGATCGCCCGTGAGCAGGCAGCCCACCACGCGCGCCAAGTGAGGCAGATGCCCCGCGATGGCCAAGTCTTCTTTTCTTCGCCGTAACTGCGCGCACACCTCCTCAGGGGAATCCTTGGGGCCAAGGCCCGGGTGCTGCGTGCAGGGCGCGCCCAACGCCAGCCGCCGCGCCACGATGGCCGCGGTCTCCGCCGCACGGGTCTTTCCGCTGTGCCAGACCTCGGGGACACGCACCCCGCAGCGCTGCGCGTGGGCCGCCACACGCTCGACCGCGGCGCGGCCCACATCCGTCAAGGGCCGTTCCGGGTTGATGTCTTTCTCCACCGCTTCCCCGTGTTGTATGAGGTAAAGGTTCATGGTAATGTCCCTCGCGTTTGTCGAGCCGATGGATTTATAGTATACGACGGTTGGAAGATGTGAGCCTAAATCCCAACGCGTTAGGGACAGACCCCGTGTTTCGCTGCGCAGAGCCTACGCGAAAGACGGGGTCAGTCCCATTCAACTGCCGGATTTAGGGTTAGAGGAGTGCCCATCGTGGTAACCGAGCCCACTTTTGGAGAGGCGCCCGAGTTCGAGGGGGCGGTGGCCTGGATTAACACCGGTGAACCCGTGCGCCTGGCGGAGTTGCGCGGGAAGATCGTTCTGGTGGATTTCTGGTCCCAGTGCTGTATCAATTGCATCCACGTGCTGGACGACTTGGCCTACCTGGAGAACAAGTACCGAAAGCACCTGGTGATTGTGGGTGTGCACTCCGGCAAATTCGAACACGAACGGAACACGGACAGCGTTCGCCTGGCTGTGGAACGGTATGACGTCCGCCACCCGGTCGCCAACGATGCCGAGTACCGCATATGGAAGGCGTACGGTGCGCAGGCGTGGCCGACACTCTGTCTGATCGACCCCAATGGACAGGTGGCGGCGGCGTACTCGGGCGAAGGCCGCCGCGAGGAACTGGACAAGGCGATCAGGCGCCTTGTAATCGAACACAGCCGAAGCGGGACGTTGGAGGAATCGCATGTGCTGGCCGTACCCCCGAGCCTGCGTTCTGGCGGCGGGGATCTTCTCTTCCCGGGAAAAGTCCTGGTGGATCCGGAATCGCTCCGGGTGTTCATCGCGGACAGCTTCCACCATCGTATCCTGATCTGCCACGTGGACGGCACCGTGGTGGACGTGGCGGGAACAGGAAAGCCCGGATTGCAGGACGGCGCGTTTGAGGAGGCGGAATTCCGGGCGCCCCAGGGCATGGCCCTAAAGGACAACGTCCTTTACGTGGCCGACACTCAGAATCACGCCGTGCGCGCGTTGCACGTCGATTCACGCCGCGTAGCCACGTTCGCGGGCAATGGCACCCAAGGCAATTTCAAGACAATGATCGGCGGCCCCGGCACATTACTCAGTTCTCCGTGGGACACGGCCATCGTGGACAACATGCTCTATGTGGCCATGGCAGGCACGCACCAGATTTGGCGCGCGGCGGTCGAGACGCGGAACTTCCGCCTTTTCGCCGGATCAGGCATGGAAAGCCTCGCGGACGGGCCAGGCCCTTCCGCGCAACTGGCCCAACCGAGCGGAATGGCCGTGGCCGGCCACTACTTGTACTTTGCCGACAGCGAGGTCAGTGCGTTGCGCCGGGCGAATCTGCGTTCTTCGGGCGATGTGGAGACGCTGATTGGCGCGGGGCTGTTTGAGTTTGGGGACCGCGTGGGACCGGCCAAATCCGCGCGTCTGCAACATCCCTTGGGCGTGTGCTGGTATGATGGGAAGATCTACATCGCTGACACGTACAACCACCGGATCAAGGCGTACTTCCCGGCCGACCGCACGGTTCACCACGTCGCGGGAACGGGGCGTCCGGGACGCGGCACGGGCACCGGGGCCGCATTCTGGGAGCCGAGCGGATTGAGCGCCGCGGGCGGCAGACTCTACATCGCCGACACCAACAATCACCGAATCGCGACGCTGGACCTGGAAACCGGCGAGGTCGCGGACTTCGCGCTGACATTTCCCTCCTGAGAGCCCACTACGCAGATGGACGTGGGATGGCGTTCTCCTTCATTTTCTCCGCCCGGACACCATAGTGGGAGGCCGACCACGCGGTTGCGCGAGAACTCACAAGGATAATCTGCGGCGACTTGTGTACCACGCCGAGAACATCCGCGATTTGGTTGGACACGGGCCGGTCTTCGATCACCTTGACCAAGTAGACGGGTGGATCTCCAGGAGCGGCAGCCGCAACGTAGGCCGCGACCTGCCGGTAGGCTTCGGAGGAGATGGGGCACGCCGTGCTGTGTTTGAAGATGAATACCGGGCGTTGCTCCGATTCCACGAGACAGGCGTCGAGTTCGCTGAGCGAGGTCAGGTCGTGCACAGGGACTTCTCCTTTGGGCATCGGTTGCGTTTCCGCCCACGCAAACAGGGCGACTCGAATCGCAGTCAGAAGGCGCTTGAACATGGCCTCACCATACGCGCGCCGGGGCAGGGCGTGCAAGAGACGCGGGGAGATCGCCGTATCAGCGTGGCATCCTGCCGAAGGATTTTGGGCGCGAACTTCAATACTATGTAGAAAAGCAGGGGGGCCCGAGTGGAAGACGGAGCGGACAAGCAGACCCGGCAGGACCGGAAACTCGCGAAGGCGCTGCAAAAGGGCCGCGTCCGCGCGTGGAAGGAGTTCTATGCCCAGTATGCGACGCCCGTTTACCGCTTCGTACTTGCCCGCGCCCGCGGCGATGCTGAGGCCGCGAAGGACATCACCCGCGAGAGCTTGGTAATCGCGGTGGAACGAATTGCCGATTTTGATTGGCGCAAAGGCGAGTTGTGGCCATGGCTGTGTGGAATCGCCATGAACAAGTTGCGTGAGACAGCGCGCGGGAAGGCCCGCGATGGCCGGATCGCCGAGGTCTTCGACGAGCGGAACGCCGCTCGCACCGGCGATGGGGCCAGCGCGGACGCCATGGATGTGGAGTATGTGCTCTCGACCTTGCGTCCCGACTGGCAGGATGTGCTTGAACAAAAGTACATGCTCGGGAAGAGCGTCCGCGAAATGGCCGAGACCCTGCACATGTCCGAGAAGGCGGTCGAGTCCCGCTTGACCCGCGCGCGCGACGCCTTCCGGCAAGCCTACGACGCGCGGCCAAACGCGGCGGAAGGGAGCACCTCATGAATGACGTGCTCGAAAGACTGCACGGTGCGCAGCGGCCCGAGGCGCCCGCCCTGGAGCAAGATGCCCTCGCCGGGCGTGTCCAGACGGTGTTGAGAAAAAGGCGAATTGCACATAGGATCCATTACGCAAGGGTCGCTGGCGTCATAGTCGTTGCGCTGGTAGTCCCGGTGCTGTTCAGCCAGCCGCTCATCGTGCACCTGCCGGAGCCTGCCCTTCGAAGCTTGGCTCAGTTTCGAGACCGGTTCCCAAAGCCCCGGCCCCTTACGTTGGGGACGAAAGAGACTGTGCCTCCGGACTTTCCTCACGAGGTCGAGAGTGCCGATTTGCTCGTTCATGGCGCGGTCATTGGCGTGACCCTCAACTTGGAGGACCTCGCCAAGCATACCCCAGTCATCTCCTGTCCGGCGGAAAGTCCCATCGGGGCGACCATCCAACTCCGCGTGACGAGAAGCTACCCGGAAATCGACAGCGAGACAGTCACTTTCGAATCTCAGCTTGGATTCCACACAGCGCTGCAGATTGCGGCCGGCGATGAGTACATACTCGGGCTGAGACGCAACGCAGAAGACAAGTTCGGCAGTCTTCGCGCACTCATGCTCCGCGTGGATCCTGCGACTGGGCGTGTTGGGTATTATGGACTTGGCCGCGCCATGACTGTTGATGAGTTCTGGGACATCGCCAAGGTTATTTACGACGATGTCCACAAGGGATCGCGGCCCTCGCCTGAAGCTATCGGCCAATTGCAGAGCAGCATACGTAATGGCTCCTTGGAGCAGTGCGCGTCGGCCTTGGCAGTTCTTCGTATGCTCGATGTCCACGATATATCACCGCAAGATTTGGTCGATGTACTGGAACGCCACAATCCGGCGGGATTAGGCTCGGACTACCCCTATCGCGAGATGCTGAGGGATGCCCTCGACTTACTCTTGCCAACAGCCGACGAGGCGTCGGTGACCCGGCTCTACAAGATGTACGTAGATGCTCGCTATCAGCAGGACCGCGCCTTCGACGAGAGCCAGGAGAAGCTATTCCGGTTGTTCGTGAAGTTCCCCGGACCAGAGCGAAGGGAACGGATCATCCAACTGCTGACGACGGACGAGTATGTGCGCACCAGTACCGGTGAGGGACATGTCGACCTTGTCGACCACCAACACGACTTGTTCGCGGCCATGGCCGCTACTCCTGACGCGGAGATCGACCGCATCTTCTTGGAGATGGCGAATCAACCACAGGAATATCGTATAGCGAACCACGAACTGAGCAGTCTCTGGTCAGCGATGGCCCAGCGCGGCTCGGAGGACCTGCGCCCGGTGCTGGAGCGCGTGTTGGCGGCTCCCGCCGATGCGGCCCCCAATTATCCCAGTGAGGATCTTGTCAGTGGCGCGAAGCGCGCGCTCGCAGAGCTTCGCAGGAGCGAGTCTTCCCCGGCGGAGCCGCTGGAGACACTCATGGCAGAGTTTGATGCGGGGGATAAGGAGGTCTTGCACCTTATCCGAAAGCGATTCCCCGCGGATGGGAGCGCTTACATACCCTGGCTGAAGACCGCGCCCATTCGCGAAGTGGCGGACCTCATCGCGCACAACGCGCCGGACCCGTCGTTTGTCCCACTGCTTACGGCTGCGCTGGACGAGCCGGTGAATCCGCCGCTCACTCCCAAGGGCACGCCAGACCACTGGCAGGATTTCAACGAACGTGCGACGATGCTGTTTGCCCTTCACCAGTGCGGCGCACGTGAGGACGCCGTGAAGCGGGTCGTCGCATCGCTAAAGTCATCCCCAACGGATGGTGCGCCTCGAGAAAATGACGAACTGCGGATCTGGAACTTCGCTCAGTTCCGTTGGAGAATAGAACTGCTCAAACTGGCCGCGTATTTCGCCGACGAAGCGGCCTATCCCGTGGTTGCTTCGTATCTCGACGAGGAATCGTTGAAATTGTATTACGGCATGCCGCCGACCTCCGGAGAGTCTGAAGGTGTGAGCAATGACGCCACCCGCCTCCATGCTGTCGCGATTGTCGCCGCGGCTAGAACGGGAAAAGAACAGGCCATCCCTCTCCTGCAGAAGCAGTTCGAGGGTGAGCGAAAGCGGGTCGCGGTTGTCGCGGCGATGGCGTTGCTTTACCTCGACGATCATCGTGGCGAAGAAACACTGAGAGTTTGGGCGAATGGGGATGGAGGCTTTCGAATGATCCGTGTCTCCTTCACCGACTGGGAGGATTGGCCGCGCACGGTGTCTATGGAGTCCCTCCTGCGCTCCTCGGAGATCGAGGACTTCTATCTGGATGCGTTGCGGAGCGGAAGGCACCAGTTCCTGCCGCAGTCGATTCTGAAGAGTGGGATCGCGGACGATCGCAAGAGCGATGTGCTTCCCATTCTCGTAGACCTATTGTCGAACCGCAATCAACTGGGTGGCGATGCGAACGAAGCGCTTCGCCGGCTGACCGGCCAGGATTTTGGATACAACGGTCAAGAGGTCGTCACGCACCAGCAGGATGCCATCGCGAAGTGGCGCGCGTATGTTGAAGAGTATTTGCGCGAGGGTGGTGCGTAGGCCCGGGACTTCAAGAGCCGGCAGGGATGCCGGCGCTCCTGGGTGGTGTTCTCTTCGAGTGCAGCGATGCAATCCGCTTGTTGCTTTGGCGAAGTAGGCCTGCCCGCATAAGAGCACAGGCGAGGGCGCCTATGCCACACGTCTATCTCCCCTCTCGAATCTGTTTTGAAATCCCAAAGTCCTACTGCCAGCCAAGGTCCGAAAGAAAGGAAGAACTGACCAAAGCTTGGCAAGCGCGTGTGGGATAGGCGCCCTCGCCTGTCCTCTTTGTTTAAGTGGCGAGGGCGGCGTCCTCCGCATCCTGCAATGACCTCAGAAAACCAGCACCTCGATGCGCTCCTTGCCGGTAATTCCGGGGTGGTAGATGATGAGGTCGTCGGCCTTGTTGCCATTCAGATTGTGGGGCCGCGCAATCCCAAAGGCCGGGACGGTAAGGGTCAGATACGGTTTGGGAGAGATGAAGCGGACGTCTCCGCCCGCGTGCAGCAGCATCTTGTCGCGCCCCACTCCAAATGCGGCATCGGTGTTGCCGTCGCCGTTGAAATCGCCGAGGGCGTAAGCGGACTGCTCTTTTCCATCCGGTGCTTCGATGGAAACGCTGGTGGTGTAGTCGGGCTTGGCCCCGAAGCCCGATTCCGTATTCAAGTAGATCTCGAGGTCCACACCGAGCTTTCTCCAGACAAAGAGATTCACAAAGAACTTCACGCCGAACGGGATATTGATGAAGACGAGGTCCAGCTTCTTGTCGCCGTTCACATCCTTGAGCATGGGCGCAGCGAAGGACCCTTCCGACTCGAAGGTCGCAGTGGGCTTGTCCGGGTAGGCCATGGTGCCCTCGGCAAGATACACTTGGGTAAGCGCCTTGAGATTGATGGTCCCCTGAGTCTGCGTGACGATCAGGTCGGGCATACCGTCGGCGTTGATGTCTTCCATGTCGGCGCTGGTATCCCACTTGTCATCGAGGTTGATGGGAATCTTGAAGCGTTTGTGCTCCGTCCAGCCGTCGCCGTAAGCGAAGTCCGCGAACTCGTCGCTCAAAAAGGCAATCCCCTTGCGGCGGCCTTCGCCCTGCTCGAACGAGTGATAGGCGGGATAGCGGTTGCTGATGGAGATACCCGAGCCCGTGCGGATGTTGCTCTTCACATCGCACCGGATATCCGCGAGAGGCCCCTTGCTGTTCCGAATGGAAAAGCCGGACGGCATGGGCACGAACCATTCGTCGATGCCGTCGCCGTCGAGATCTTCAGCGGCCCCCTTCAAGAACCCCGGCTCGCGGGAACCTGTGGGAAACATCGATACGAAGGGAAACTCCATCACCGTTTTCAATTCACCGTCCCGATATCCGAGAGCGGTCACGCCCTCCGCGTTGGCGACGAGGATCTCCTTGGGTTCCGTACCATCCACTTCCGCTTCAAAGAACGCGCCCACGCTGGGATCGACATGCGACTTCAGCGTCGGGGTTGACGCGTATCCCCCGCTCTCGTCCGCGAGGAATACCGCGAGGTACTTGTTCAAGGGGTCGGACAGCTCCTCGCAACAGATGGCCACCACGTCACCGCGGCTGTCGCCGTTCACGTCGAGGGCTGCAACGTCCCATACGCTCACACCGGCGTCCAGGGAGAAGATGCGGGGTTCGCCTGCGGCAAAGAGGAGAAGACCGGCAACTGCGAAAGAAGTCATGTACAAAACACTCCTTAGTCGAAGGGACTAATAGCCTGCCGTTGGACAAGGCGAGGAGGGCGCTGGCCGTCACGGATTGCCGGCATGGCTATGTCAGCGGAGGCCGCAGGATGCTCAACGGCTTGCAGTCCACACTATTTTATCACATTCACGGCGGCCCGGCGTTTCCGGGCTCGCGGCAGTCACGCGACGGGCGGCCGGTAACGCACACAATCACTTATACACAATACTTGCGAATGCGCATCTTGTTACGAACGCGGCGCAACTATAGGCACGTTGCGAGATCCGCGTCGCTGAATGCGCGCAGATCAGACGAGCGAGTTCGTCCCTTTCTTCATTTTCGTGTGCAATCCGCGAAGATGCGGAATACAATGGGGCGCGTTTCACGCGAGAGAATGGAAGGAGAGGGACATGAGCACCTGTTGTACGCTACTGATGATTTGCGCCGCCGTGTGCGCCGCGCCATCGACCCCCGGGTTTACCGAGGCAAAGCCCATCTGGCCTGAGGGCCGCGAAACCGAAATGAATCTGTCTGCCGGGTTCCGCGCGGTATTCGAGGCGAATCCCGGTGACGCAGTCACCGTGAGGCTGACCGCATCAACCCTCTACAGAGCGTACATCAATGGCGAGTTTCTCGGCCATGGCCCGGCGCGCGCGGGCCACGGGTATTATCGGATCGATGAATGGGACCTCGCGCCTCACCTCAGGACGGGGCGAAACGTAGTCGCCGTGGAAGTCGCTGGCTACAACGTGAACAGCTATTACCTGCTCGATCAGCCGGCCTTTTTGCAGGCGGAGGTCGTGTCGGGCTCTGCGATTCTCGCCGCGACCGGGCGCGAGCCGGGAGGCTTCGATGCCCACATCATCCGCGAGCGCGTGCAGAAAGTGCAGCGGTTCAGTTTCCAGCGCCCGTTCATCGAGGTGTACCGGCTCACGCCCGGCTGGGATGCCTGGCGGGAAAACTCCGCGACGCGCGTGGAGCCGGTAGCGTGCGCCGTGCAGAGTGCGAAGCGTTACCTGCCGCGCCGGGTTTCCTACCCCACGTTTGTGGAGCGGCCCCCCCTGCGCTCGGTTGCACGAGGCACCATGGAAGTGGGACTGCAACCTGAGCACTTGTGGAAAGACCGGTCTCTTGTGAAGATTACTCCCGAGTTCAAGGGCTATCCCGAAAGCGAGCTGGAGATCGTGCCTTCCATCGAGCTGCAGAAAGTCCGCACGGGAACGTCCGAACCGGTTACCGGCCCGTACGAACCTGGAAACGTGGTGAGGCTCGCAGGAAATGCCTTTGAGATTCTGGACCTGGGAACGAACCTCTCCGGATTCATCGGCGCCACGGTCGAGTGCACGGATGCAACACGGCTGTTCTTCCTTTTCGACGAGGTGCTCACGAATGGGGATGTGGATTTCAAGCGTTTGGGATGCGTGGGCGCCGTCACCTATGAATTGCAGCCGGGCACGTATCATCTCGAGTCCTTCGAGCCGTACACGCTCCGCTACCTCAAACTCGTGACGCTCGGCGGTGCGTGCACGGTGAGTTCGGTATATCTGCGCGAGTATGTGAACCCCGATGTGTGGACGGCACAATTCGCGTGCAGCGATGCGCGGCTGAAGCGCCTGTTTGATGCTGGCCGGGAGACCTTTGCCCAGAACGCGGTCGATGTGTTCATGGACTGCCCATCGCGCGAGCGCGCGGGCTGGCTGTGCGACAGCCTGTTCACGTCGCGCGTGGCCTTGGACCTCGGCGGCACGACTGTGGTGGAAAAGAACTTCTTCGAGAACTACCTGCTGCCGGAATCGTTTGCCTATTTACCCGAAGGCATGCTGCCGATGTGTTATCCCTCGGACCACAACGACGGCGTGTTCATCCCGAACTGGGCGCTGTGGTTCGTAATCCAATTGGAAGAGTACCTGCAACGCAGCGGCGACCGAGAGACCGTCGATGCGTTAAAACCCAAGGTGATGGCCCTACTAAAATACTTCGAACCGTTCAAGAATGAAGACGGACTGCTGGAGAAACTGGAGAGCTGGGTCTTTGTGGAGTGGTCCAAGGCCAACGAGTTCGTGCAGGACGTCAACTACCCGTCGAATATGCTGTACGCGGGCGTATTGGGGGCCGTGGGCCGCATGTACGAAATGCCGGAATTGATCGCGGAGTCGGAACGCTTACGCGACGTGATCCGCAAGCAGTCGTACGATGGCGCCTTTTTCGTGGATAATGCGCTTCGCAAGGATGGAAAGCTCGAAGTCACGCAAAACCGCAGCGAGGTCTGTCAGTACTTCGCCTTCTTCTTCGATGTGGCCACACCGGAGACACACCCCGAACTCTGGCAGAAGCTGTGCGGTCAGTTTGGACCCGATCGCAAGGACACCGGCGCGTTCAGCGATGTGCACATGGCGAATTCGTTCATCGGCAACATGCTGCGTTTCGAACTGCTGTCCCGCTTTGCGAAGGGATCGCAAATCCTGCCCGAATCCATCGGGTATCTGCTGTTCATGGCCGACCGCACCGGCACGCTTTGGGAGAACACGACGGAGGTCGCGAGCTGCAATCACGGATTCGCGTCGCACATCGTGCACACGCTCTACCGCGACGTACTGGGTCTGTATTCGGTGGATTCCGTTGGCAAGCGCATTCAGGTCCGGCTTCTGGATATCCCCCTGGACTGGTGCGAGGGACGAAAACCGCTCCCGGACGGCGCGGCCACGATGCGCTGGTGGAAGGATGGCAACACGGTGCACTACCGGGTAGAAGCTCCCCTGGGATACGCAGTTGAGGTGGAGAATCTCACGGGCAAAGAAGTCGTGCGCGAGCCGTAATTTCTGCAGACCTCCCCGTACAGGCTGACAAGCCTGTACGGGGAGGTCTATTCTCAAAACAGTTACTGTTTGGCCGGTGTGGCAGTTGCCAGGGCCTCGACGCAGTCCAGCATCTCCGTGCGGAATGTGTTTAGCGAATCTTCGTTGAGGCTCTGTTCCAGCATGGGGCGGCCGAGGCCGCGCGCCATTTCCGCGTAACATTGATCAACCAGCCGCGGAAGTTGCGTTTCCAGGAGCGCCTGAATGCGAGTACGCAACGCGTCAGGCATGGGTGCGGTGGATGAAGCATCAAGCGCTGCGCGCAGCGCCACGCTGATACGGTAATCTTCAATGCCTTCACGGACCGCTTCCCAGCGGCGGCTGGTCACGGGTTCCATCGCGCCCTTGTAGACCAGCGGGTATTCGAACTCGACGCGCGACCACATATCATCGCCCAGATTGTACGACCAGTAGCCGATACCGGTCGCCCCGTAGCGTAGTGCGAACAAGGCCTGCGTGCGGAATTCGGCGATGTTGTGCATGTCCTTGATGTTGGGTCCCGTCGGCCGCGCATAGGTATACGCGCAGTTGTAGGTCCACAGCATCTTGCCACTGTCGCGCACAAGCTTCATGAGAGGAGTCTGCTCGGCCAGCATCGTGAGACCGGGGCACCAGATATCGGTGTACGGTGCCATCGCCTCGAACATTGGAACCTCCCCGCCCCCGTTCACGTAAATGGGGATGGTGGGATCGATCTCGCGCACGAGCTTGCCAAATTCGACGACCGCGTTGACGTGAGCCCAGCCGTTCCCCGCGGGTTCATCGACGGGATACAGCGCGTAGGTGCCGCGCGGGAAGCCCAGTTCACGAAGCCGGACCACTTCCCGTTCGAGAAACGAACGCAGATCCGCCACACGCTGCGGGCTGCCTGGTTCACCGCGCAGCGCAGGCACGCCGTTCAGCAAAAGGAACGCGCCGCGGCCTGACAGCAAGCTCGCCTGCGCCTCCAGCGCGGTGAAGTCGATCGGGAAGTCCTCTTGCCCGTCGCTGTACTGCGGAGCGCCGTGAGGCACGACAAACACGTTGTTGCCGTGCGAGAGCATGTCCTCGACATTATCCGCGGTGAGCGAGCCCCATGCGCATAGCCGCATCGACTCGGGGGGAGCCATCTGAAATGGCAAGACGGCATACGCGGCGCGCACGGACGCAACCGGTGGCGCTGCATTCCGTGGGGCTTGTCCATTCAAAACCGTGGCGGCATTGAGCGCGGCGCAGTCCACTGTGACCAGGACATCGCCGGGACCCGCACCACTGAAGTCCACGTCAATCCAGACTTCACGCGTCGCGCAGGGCGGAACGGACACCACCTTCGAGTTGTCGAGCGGCGGCAGCGCGTCCCAGGCCTCGTTGCCCGCTGCCGTGGGCACTGCGACCGAGCGGAGCGCACGCAGCTTCACGCCGCCACTTTCTGTGGCGGCCTGAATGCGCACCTGCAATTCGCGCGCTGTTGTGTTGAACAGTTTGAGTGAGAGTGCGTCGTGCTCGCCCGGTACGACGCGGCGCTTGATCTCGAGCGGATTCGACGCGGCGGCGGGAATGAGATTGCCTATCCCGCGGCTTTCCCACGCCTTCCCTTCAAACACGAGGAGACTTCCATCCCTGTCCGGTTGCCACGCGTTGCGCGCCGCTTCAGCAAGAGCAAGCCCACGGCGCGCATCGCGTACGAGGTCCGCGGCCTGCGCGGCGATTTGCTCTTCGGCGAGCATGGACAGGTCTTGTGGAAGCGACTCAAGCGTTGCCTTCAGAAGAATTGCTTCCCGGCGCAGAGCATCCCCTGTGCTCGCCTGTTCTCCAGATAAACCGTCCGCAACGGTACGTAACGCCTTGAGTGCCGCCTCCGCGAGTTCCCTTTCACCGGCCATGGGAGCGATCGTGGTCTGCCAAGAGCCGCCGGTGAGGGTAAGTCCCGGGCTCGATTCCACCTTCCACGAGATGTGATACTCCCCAGCGTGTAAGGGCAGGATGTCCAGATCCAGTATCGCCCGCTCGCCTAGGAGCGGCGTGCGCGCCACTTGACGTCTCCCATTCGGATAGATGCAGACGGCGGTCGCGACGGGTTCCGCGGGTGCAGGCAGGTGGTTGATAATCTCGAACTGAAGCGGCTCGCCGCACAGCAGCGTTCTGGCATCGATGTTAAGCGGTTGCATGCGGACTTCGCTGGACTGCTGTGCGGCCTCGGGCGTGGACGCAGCAGACTTTCGAGGAGGCGCGGAGACCGCGTCCGGGGCAATCCAGACACCACTTTTCCGCGCATCCGCGCGGTACGTACCCCACTGCATCAGCGCGACTGGCGGAGCCGGCGTCGCGAAGCATAGGGCAAGACCGAACTCCCCTCCGCTCAAAACCATTTCCAGACCGGGCGAAGCCGCGGTGATGTCGGCAAACGTGGGCGTGACATTGATGGTGCGGTGCGGGAAGTGCTGCTCGGCGATGACCTCTCCCCCATCGTCAAACACCATGAGATGGCCGTTCTGCGTGCACAGGACATATTCGAGACGTCCATCGCCATTGCAGTCCACGAGGGCCCCGGCGGCGAGACTTCTGCCCTGCGTGTCGATCTCCCAGCGGACGTTGCCATCGATATCCAGCCTGTAGAGCACGCCGAGTTGCGTGACCGCGAAGAGGTCCGTGTTACCGTCCAGGTCCAGGTCGCCCGCCGAGATGCCCGAGGACATCGGGCCTTTCAAATCGCGCGTCCAAAGGAGCTTACCCTCCGAGGAGACGCCGTAGAGGCGTCCCGTGCTTGAGCCTGTCACGACACGCGGCGCCTGTCCGCGCGCACGGAAGATAACCGGCGAACACGTTGCCCAAGTCTGGGAGGGGGAATCCAGGGGAACCTCCCACTGCACACTCCCATCAGCATTGAGGAGATAGAGCATTCCATTGCCGGTGGTCAAGGCGATTTCCTCCAAACCGTCGCCGTTTAGATCGCAGAGCGACGGGTTGGCGGGCGCACCATCGATGGCGCTCTTCCACAGGACGCCGCCCGACTGCGCGTCAAAGGCGCAGACTTCGCCTGTGGTGGACCCTTGGATAATCCGGGGAAGCTTTCCCGCTTCACTCAAGGTGACGGCAGCCGCGCTCCATTCGAGGCGGCCATCGAGTTTGGCCTGCCACACAACCGCGCTAGCGCCATCCAGACAAGTCAGGGTGCCGCTGGTGTCACCGGCATAGAGCAACGGAGCCTGACCTTCGCGGACCCAGACGGAAGGGTAATTCATGAAGCGCCCCGGCCCTTTCCAACGCCAAAGCTCCTGGCCATCGCCGCTGAGCGCGATGATCTCCTCGCGACCCGCGAGTATCGTCTCGGAAAGGCCATCACTATTCAGGTCTGCGACGGTCGGCGCGCTTTCGAGGTAAGTGCCCACGTCGGTCTGCCAAAGCAAGGGCAGTGACAGCGGGGACGTGTCGTTTTGGGCCGCCACGCTGTGGGCCGCCACAAGTACCGGAATCAGGAACGCAAGTGGTTTACGCATGCCAACCCCCAATAGAACCGCACACAGATTCGTCCGGAAACACCGGAAAGCACTATACCCTATGGGACATGCGCGGGTCATGATCGCGTGCAATCGCACTTGACCCATACTGTTTTTCGACATGGATGCCGGCGCTCTCCGTAGGGCGGGATTTGTTCCCGCCTTCTTTATGCGTCGCGGGGCACCCCTCGCTCGTCCAAAAGCCGGCAGGGATGTCGGCGCTCCAGGTAGGGAATTCCTTGATTTCACCGTTTCGAGGACGCAGAATGAATGGGGCATTGCGGAAAAACCGACGCCGGCCCTTCCAAGGGCGCAGGCATATGAAGGGGGGAGGCAATCGTGTCTCAACAAAGCACTCGCCGTCAATTCTTGAAAACCGCCACCGTGGGCGCAGCCGCCGTCAGCATGAGCGCCGCGAGCTACGCGCGCGTAGTGGGGGCCAACGACCGGATTTCCATCGGGATGATTGGCTGCGGCAGCCGTGGGATAGGGTCCCACATGGGCGCCGTGTGCAACTACTCCAAGGAGCAGAACTGCGAGTATACCGCGGTGTGCGATCCCTGGAAGGTTGCCCGTGAGAAGGCCGTCGCGAAGACGAAGGAAGTCTACGGGCGCGAGGCGCGCCAGTTCGTCTCGTATCGCGATCTGTTGGAACTGAAAGATATCGACGCGGTCATGATCGCCTCGCCGGACCACGTGCACACGCTGCACCTGAAAGCCGCCGCGGAAGCGAAGAAGGACGTGTATTGCGAGAAGCCGCTCTCGATGGATATGGATTCGCTCAAGGCGGCGTGTGACGCCGTCAAGGAGAGCGGAGTCATCTGCCAGATTGGGACGCAGTTGCGCAGTCTGCCGAGCATGACGGGGGTGCGCGAACTCTACAAGACCGGCGTTCTTGGCAAGGTTGGCCGGATCGAACAGCACCGCAACAGTCACCAGCCGTATTGGTACGCCTATCTGAAGGATGTCAAGGAAGAGGATGTCGACTGGAATGAGTTCCTGTACAACGCGCCCAAGCGGCCATTCAGCTCGGACTTGTATTCGGGCTGGTACGGGTACCACGATTTCAGCGATGGACCGGTGCCGGGGTTTGGCAGCCACTACATAGACTTGATTCACTACATCACGGGCGCGCAATTTCCGGAGTCGTGCGTGTGTCTGGGCGGCTCGTACACATGGGTCGACGAACACAAGTTCACGAATCCCGATCACGTCGAGGCTTTGTGGACCTATCCTGAAGGTTTCATGGTCACCTATTCGACCAACTTCGGAAACGGCAGCGGCAACAGCTTCAAGATCTTTGGCGATCAGGCGGTACTCGACCTGCTCGATTGGAATGCGCCCGTGCTGACGACCGATGGCATCAACACCGACAAAGCAGCCATGAAGGACAAGCAACCCGTCGAGCCGGTTGAACGTCCGGAGCATTTCCTGAATTGGTTGCAGTGCCTTCGCAGCCGTGAAACGCCGAACGCGCCGATCGAAGCGGGGTATCAGCACGCGGTGGCAGTCATCATGGGAATGAAATCGTATTACACGGGGCGCCGGATCGTGTACGACCACAAGCGCCGGGAACTGCGCAAGGGGTAATCACGCGTATACGCAGAATGGGAGACGGGTAATGCGGAATCATGGTTGGACGCGCCGGCAGTTCTTGGGTACGAGCGCAATGGGGGTGGCGGCTGCTGCCCTTGCGCAGGAATCGAAACCCAAAGACACTTGGCAGATCGGCTGTTACACAAGGCCGTGGGCCCAGTTCGAGTATACCGTCGCCCTCGATGCAATCGCGGAGGCCGGGTTCAAATACGTCGGTCTGATGACGACGAAATCCAAGAACAATCTAGTCCTTTCCATGGAGACATCCGAGGAGGAGGCCCTGCGCATAGGAGAAGCGTGCCGTGCGCGGGGCCTCTCCGTTCCCTCCGTCTATGGCGGAGGCATTCCGGTGGAAGCCTCGCTGGAGGCCGGCATTGCGGGTATGCGGAAACTTATCGACAACACGGCGGCCGCTGGCGTGGCCAACTTGATGATGGGCGGCATCGGCGAGCAGAGCCTGCATGAGACGTACTACAAGGCCATCGCGGAGTGCTGCGATTACGCCACGGAAAAGGGTATTGCCATCAGCGTGAAGCCGCACGGCGGCACGAATTCCACGGGATCCCAGTGTAGGGCCATCGTGGACCTTGTCGGGCACAAGAACTTCGGAATCTGGTATGACCCGGGCAACATCTTCTACTACTCGGAAGGCGCCTTGAATCCCGTGGACGATGCCGCGACTGTGGACGGCATCGTGAGCGGCATGTCGGTGAAGGACTACCGTCAGCCGAAGATCGTGGACCTGACACCGGGCACCGGCATTGTGGACTTCCCAAAAGTCATGGAGCGCCTGAAAGCGGGCGGATTTACCTCGGGTCCGCTGATAATCGAATGTCTCACGCCAGGTGAACCGCCCCAACTGCTGGAAGAAGCGAAGAAGGCCAAGGCCTTCGTCGAACAGCTCGTGGGGCAGTGATCCGCCCTATGGCTCCAGGCCGGCCGCCCACAGCGTGGCCCGCCGGTAGAGCGTGCGCGCGCCGGGACTCCGCAACGCATTGACGTCGTGGCCAAGCGTGCAATTGAAAGTCCGTTCGCTGTCGCGAACCACGAAGCCCATGGGATACTCCACCTGATCCACTTTCGATGTTGCCTTGAAGAGCACGCGGATGTCTGACAAGGTATCGAGACAGGTGTAGAGTTCATCCTGCGTGTCGAAGTGGGTCATAGACGCCGTGATGGGATGACCGGCATCCGCGACGCACACCTGAAATGGCCCGTACGGGTCATGGGCTCGTTTCTCGGGATTCCAGATTCCGCCAACGATCTTCTTGTACCCATCCCACTCCTGAAATGCGCCGCAGCCAAAATGCACGAGGACGAGGCCATGCCCATTTTGCACGTATCGTGTGAGCCCCAGCCAGGTTTTGTCGTCCAGCGGCAGGCGTTCCTGGTAGTTCTTGAAGTGGAGGATGACGGCGTCGTAACGCTCTAACAGCGGCGACCCCAAGAAGGCCGGGCATTCTGTGATGGACACTTCGAGGCGCGGGTCTTCGCGCAGGATGGCGGCGAGTTCGGGCCCGGTGTCCCGCCACAGGTGACCTATCCAGTCGTCGCCGGTAACGATGAGGACGCGCTTCTGAGCGATCGCTTCGGTGCGCTTCATCAACCAGACTTCCTGAACCACCGCATCGGGGCCTGTGTGCGCCTCCACAATCATCTCACAAGAGCCACTAGGGAAATCGCCTCGGGAGAGTGGCACGAGCACGCGTGCGTAAGTAGGCTGGTCGCCGTGGAACGCGAGGGGCACTGTAGCCGGTATCACGGTGCGTACATCTGTGATTGGTCCGAGGCCAAGAGCCAGGCTCTGAACACGTCCTTGCTTCCCGGTGTCCCACCACGTGAAGCCCAGGAGGTAATCGGCAGAGGAATCCATACCATCAATCGAAAACTCAATTCGTTGATTGCCGAAGGCTTCGCCCTTGAAAGGCAAGCAGTCAGGCCCCAGCGCCCGGCGCTCTCCGCTCGTCTGAGCGATGGTCACGCCATCCGCTGTGGCGTTCGCATTGTCTCCTTCGCACACCAAGTGCGCGACCATCGAATATCCATTCGGCAGGTTGGGGTGTCCGGCCGCGATGGGCGCCGCGCCAACTCCGGCTGGGGCTTGCGCTTGCACAGTGGGGAGCAGCATCAACAGAAGAAGACCGGCAAATGCCATTGGGCGGCGTGACGTCCAGTGAGTCATGAAGCAATTCTCCTCTCAGGCCAAGGGGTTTGCATCGAATACCCGGCCACTACATTCGCTTCAGCGCCAGCTGAAACCCGCTTCGTTCTGAACTCCTGCTGACTTTCCCCGTCCATCGCTTGCGTCAAGTTATATGTTCTTTGATTCCCAGTTGGACGAACGTCGCTCGGATCCATTGCAGGGAGCGCTCGATCATCGGGCCGCCCTGGCCCTCGCATTCCATGCTGAGGACGCCATTGAACCCATGATCTCGGAGTTTGGCAATGCACTGGACGATATTCTCCGCGTTCACCCCATCACCGATGGCGCACTGGCTCACCGCGATGCCCGTTTGCTCGCCACGGACGGCCGCGGCCAGACTTTCGCTGACGTCTTTCACGTGGACGTGCGAGATCTTGTCCAGAAAACGCTCGCAAAACGCCACCGGATCCTGTCCCGCGATGAAGGTGTTCCCCGTGTCCAGATTCATGTGGAAAAACGGGCTGTCGCAGAACGCGAGCATCTCGGCCATGCGGTCTGGATTCGTCGTGAAGTAGCCGTGCACCTCGATGTTCACGGTGACCTTGTACGCCTCGGCGCACTCGACGATTTGTTCGTAGGTGCGCTTCATGCGTGCCATGGCTTCCTCGTCGGAAAGCCCGTGGGGCTTGTGAAGACCATCCGTAGTGGCGACCCGATCACATCCGGCGTGCCTGGCCCATGGAATCGACTTGAGGACATACGGCAGCCCGCGTATGGGCCCGTCCTCGCCTGAAAGCGGATAGGCAGCGTCCACCTGGGAGAAACGCACCCCGTAGGTCTCCATCTTCTTCTGGAGAAGCATGGGATCTTCATAGAGCGCTACGTGCGGCTGATAGCCCAGCCCGTGAATCCAACTGACGCCGTCGATCAACCCGCATTCGATGAAGTGCACGCCATTGCGCTGCGCCCATTGCAGGCATTTCTCGAAGTCCCAGTAGGATGAGTTGAATGCGTCCGTGTGAAATCCGATTCGCATAGAGCCCCCTTCCCCGCCACGCTCACCCCTTCCGGCGCTGTCCCTATCATAGCAGCAATCCCGGATTTCCGCATCAGCAGGGTGGTTGACGGTTCGCGTGTCTTTGGACTAAATTCACGTCGGGCGTGGGCACACCAGAGAGCGAGGTAATCAGCGTGAACGTATCGCCAGCCATTGCTTGGGGCCTCCGGACTGTTCTTGTCATCTCCCTGCTGGGGAGTCTTCCCGGGTCAGGCGCTGCCCGGGCAGACTCCAGTCAAGAGACTTACGCAAACATCTTCGCGCGGAGCAACCTGGTTGCATGGTGCATCGTGCCGTTCGACGCCAAAAAGCGGGGGCCGGAGGAGCGGGCACAGATGATGGATCGCTTGGGCATCGCGCGGTTCGCCTACGATTGGCGTGCCGAGCACATCCCCACGTTCGATGAGGAACTGGACACGCTGAAGCGCCACAACATCACCCTGACCGCGTTCTGGTTTCCCGGGGCGATGAACGATGAGGCGCGGGCGATACTGGATGTATTGAAGCGGCACCAAGTCCAAACCGAACTGTGGGTCAGCCTGAACGGGGGCGAGATCGTGTGCACCCCGGAGGAGCATGCCCGGCGCGTTAAAGAGCATATCGAGATCCTGAAGCCGATTGTGGACGCCGCCGCGGAACTGGGGTGCAAGGTGGGACTGTACAACCACGGCGGCTGGTTCGGGGAGCCAGAAAATCAGATCGAAATCCTTCACGCGATCAACGCGCCCAATGTGGGCCTGGTGTACAACCTGCATCATGGGCACGGTCATCTCGATCGGTTCCCGGCGCTGCTCGAACTCATGAAACCCTATCTTTACTGCATCAATCTCAACGGAATGGTCCGCAACGGCGATCGGACCGGACAGAAGATATTGCCGTTGGGAACGGGTGATCGGGATTTGGAACTGCTGAAGATGATTCGCGACAGCGGGTATCAGGGTGCCATCGGTATCCTCGGGCACACCGAAGATGACGCGGAGACAACGCTGAGCAACAACCTGGACGGGCTGGACTGGCTTGTGCCGCAGTTGGACGGAACGCCGGCCCCGGGGCCGCGTCCGCCCCTGCGCACCGCGCGTTGAACGCGTGCGCCGCGAATCCCGATAAACGCGCTACATTCTGATCGTTGCTCCTTCAGTGAGCACGGCATCCAGGATCTCACACGCCTCGGATCGTGAACGCTCGTCCTTCGTGGCGGCTGCAAGATGACGCAACGTACTGAGGACCGTCTCGCGGGGCAACCGCAACAGAAGTGCTATGCCCGTATTGTCTGCGCTCGAGAACGGCCCCTCCGCTTGTGTAGCGGCAATGTTGATGGCCGTCAGAACCGCGCCCTCTGCGTCGCCACATTGGATGATGTGCTCGCACCCCGGCTGACCCAGGTCAAGGCTCGCGTTTCTCATGCGGCGGAATTCATCCATCACCCGTATGTTGCACGCGGCCTCATCGAGGTCAGATGAAAGCGGATTCCCTTCGATCGCTCGCTCCGCTTTGCAGGCGTTCACGTATTGCCCGATGGACTGAGGCGCCGCCTTCACCCTCGCAATGGCAGGCAGTGATTCTTGCCACGCAAAGGCGGCAGCGGCATCGAGTCCCACCGTCACGTAGGTTTCCGAGGGATCGCCCTCAATCATGCGCAGGTAAGCGTGCTTCCAGTGAGGATCAGGAGGGTTTTCACTCAAAACCGTGGTAAACAACCTACGCGTTTCGGGCTGCTGGTAGCACGCCTCGAGTATGCGCCAGCTCTCATCACCGGGCATATGAAACAGGACTTCCATAAGCCACCCGCGCGATCGGTAGCGGCCGGTTTCGAGTGCACGCTCAATGACGGGAATCGCCTCGGGGCCACAGTCCTTCAGCAGGCGCAGAGTCCGCCAATACGATCTGCTGTCCGAACATTGCGCGAGTCGCGACTCGATCAGCGCGACATGATCGTCGCCACCCTTCAGACCGAGAACGCGCCGGACCAACGCCTGCTGCGGAACCGTCATGCGCCCGCATACGTGATACCCCTGCACTTCTCCCAGATCGAATGTCTCGACCGGCCCTTCTGCATCCATCCACGAAGGCTGGCGCTGTTCCACATCCTCCCAGTGGATATGGCTCTTGATCTCGCGCGATACGGATTCCTCGGCCGGGAAGAACAGTAGATCCATATGCATGCGCTTGGTGATCGGGAGCACGCACCCACCGGCTTCCTCGTCCATCTTGAAGGTGTAGCGCAGGAGGACGCGATAGGCTTCATAGGGCGGCGCGTACAAGACAGGAACTCCGTCACACTGAATCAGATTCCAACCTCTGGTGGCGAGAGCCGAGGCCATCGCGTATACGGGTGAGTCATGTTCCACAGGGCGGGTCACGTTCGCCTGTGCCGCGAGGTTTCGTTCCGCGGTGAGACGCGCGTCGGGCACTGTCGCGAAGTACCACAGCACCAGCAACAGCAGGGCCAGCGCCGGCAGCGACATGAGCTTCCTCGCGGCTTCCCAGGAGAGCCACGCCCGAGCGACTGGCTCATCGTACATCCCCTGAAGCAGGCGTCGATACTCGCGCGATCGAAGACGCCGGAAGTAACTCCGGTGGATTCGGTTCAGCAGATCTGTTGCGTTCATGAAAGGAACTCCCCCAACTAGGGTTTTCGCATTTCCTGGCACGCCTTCCTTCGTACCGAATGCGCTCAGGCGGGAACCACAAGGACCGCTAGCGTCGGTGTCTACTCATCCACCGAATGTCCACTCTGCGGCTTTTCGATCATTCGCAACCGGGGCTCAAACCAAGCATCTGTATTGCCTGTTCATCGTAGCTCCATCCCGTGCGATGACGCGGAGTCTTTTGCGCGTCTCGAATGTTTGCATAGCACTTCGTCCTTCCATTGGCTAAGACGCTCGTCGAAGCCAAAAGGTGACATTCCGCAAGATGATAAATCTGCCGGTTCCCGCGTTTGCCCATCAGATTGACGGCGGCTGCGGCTCCTGCTATCGTCGAGTTGTGAATGATCGCGCAACGGGCCGCCCCGGGCGCAAGCGTCGCTCGAGCGGGGACTGCGGCGACGGGGACGGTGGTTTGCCACGGAGCAGTCAGCCAACCCAGGGGGAATCAAGATGACGGCATCCATGGAGCAGCGGTATCAGGAACGTCTATGGCGTTACACCACGGCCATGGGAAATGGCAAGCCGGACAAGATACCGATTCGGCCGTTTGTCGCAGAATTCGCAGCGAAATATGCGGGCTACAACTGCCAGCAGGTCACGCATGATTTTGAGCCCGCGCTGGCCGCGGCACGGAAATGCGCGGCGGATTTCGATTGGGACGCGGTGGTCGGCAACATGGTCTACGTCTGGACCGCCCTCACCGAGGCGATCGGGCTGAAGTACTACGCCGCGCCCGGCATGAGTATTCCACCGGAGATCGGGTTTCAATATCTCGAACCGCCCGAGCACGAGTCCAACATGCGCGCGGATGAATACGACGCGTTGATAGCCGACCCAACAGGATTCCTCTTCAATACGTGGCTGCCGCGCGTGTCACGCGACGTGGCGCCGATCGGCCAGCCCTCTACATATCGCAACAATTTGTCCTTTCTCAAAGGCGGCATGGCGATGCTGCATTACTTCATGGCGCTGGGCGGGCAGAACCAGCGCCTCCGGGCGGAGTGTGGCATGCCCGCGGCTATCGGCGGAATCTTGAAGGCGCCGCTGGATATTCTGGGTGACAAGTTTCGCGGGTACTACGGGCTTACGAACGATTTGCTCGAGCAACCGGAGAAGGTCCTCGCCGCGTGCCAGGCGCTCATGCCACACCTGATGCATGTGGCGCTCACCAGCGCGGACCCGGAACGCAAGGCGCCGATCACGATCTGGATGCACCGCGGCTGCGTGCCGTTCATCACCCCGCAACAGTTTGACACGGTCTTTTGGCCGACGCTGCGGCCCATCATCGAGACGCTGTGGGGGCATGGGTATCAGGTCCTCTTTTACGCGGAAGGCAACTGGGACGCGCATCTCGACACGTTCGCCGAGCTGCCGGAGCGCAGTATCATTTATCACGTGGACCGCGGCGACATTTTCAAAGCGCATAAGGTTCTCGGGAAACGCTTTTGCCTGAGCGGCGGCATTCCCAACACCCTGTTGGCGAGAGGCACGGAGGCTGAGGTCCGGGACTACTGCAAGAAGATCATCGATGGAGTCGCGGCGGACGGTGGTTACATCATGGACGCCAGCGCCATCGTCCAGAATGACGCCAAGATCGAAAACATGCGCGCGATGACGGACTTCACGCGCGAGTATGGCGTGTATCCCGGCATATCGCCAAAGCTCGGCGCACCAGTTGAACCTATCGGCACCCCCGATGCCAAGCGAGTGGCGCAGTGGGCAAGCGAGTTCGCGTGCGCGGGTCCAAAGCCGGGCGTGTGCGTGCCCTGGGAAACGAAGCGAAAGGAAGTCTCGCAGATTCTGGGGGATGAGCAAATCGTCCGGCAAATGTGGG
>JADLGB010000098.1 GCA_020849535.1 Candidatus Hydrogenedentota bacterium | reverse complement strand
TCGTTGAGTCCAACGAGAAATACCGCACCGTCCTGCGCAGGGCCGGTCTGCTGACCCGCGACTCGCGCGAGGTGGAACGCAAGAAGTACGGACGTCCCGGCGCCCGCAAGCGTTTCCAGTTCTCGAAGCGCTAAGAGAGGCCGCCGCGTGCGGCACAGTCGGATGTGTATTGCATGCGCCCCGTTCATTCGGGGCGCTTTTTTTGTCGTTCGGGGCGGCGCCCATTGAAGACATGGTGATGGTATTGCTACGCTCTTGGCGCGGCCCCGTCTGGGGCGCGCAGGGGACTTAATCTCATTCACGTTGAATGGCTGGCCTGGTTTGCCGCCGCGCGCGGTGCGGCCCACACGAAGGAGAAGCGAATGGACATCAAACCATACATCTTCCGGGAGTATGATATTCGGGGGATTGCTGGCAAAGACCTCGACGAATCCACGTACGAGGCCGTTGGAAAGGCAACCTGCGCCTATCTCAAAGGCAAGAAGAAGCACAACTGCCTCGTGGTCGGGCGCGACGGACGGGAAACGTCGAAGGCTTACGCCAACGCAATGATCGACGGGATCACGTCCTGTGGCGTGAACGTCATCGATATCGGCGAAGTGCCGACCCCGCTCGTGTACTTCGGATTGTTCACCCTCCCGGTGGACGGCGGCGTGATGATCACGGCCAGCCACAATCCCAAAGAGTACAATGGTATGAAGGTGGCCGTGGGCAATTCCACCCTGCACGGCAAGGACATCCAGAAGCTGTACCAGATCGCGAAGGCGGGGAAGTTCCCGAAAGCGAAGGGGCCCGTCACGATCACTCGCATGGATTTGGTGCCCAAATACATCAAGCGGGTCGTGAGCGGAGTCAAGCTCAAGCGCAAACTCAAGGTCGTGCTGGATGGCGGCAACGGCGTCGGCGGCCCAGTCGGTTTGCCCCTTTACCGGGAATTGGGGTGCGAGGTCATTCCCCTATACTGCGACGTGGACGGCACCTTTCCAAACCATCACCCCGACCCCACGGTCCCCGCAAACCTGAAAAAGCTCATTGCCACGGTTAAGCGGACCAAGGCGGACTTGGGCATCGCCTACGACGGCGATGTGGATCGCATCGGCGCCGTGGACAACGAGGGCAACGTGATCTTCGGCGACAAACTGCTCATCCTCTTCGCACGGGCAGTCCTGAAGGACAAGCCCGGCGCCACGGTCATCGGCGAGGTCAAGAGTTCACGCTCGCTGTATGAAGACATCGCCAAGCACGGCGGCAAGCCTGTGATGTGGAAGACCGGCCACTCGCTGATCAAGGCCGCGATGAAGATTCATCATGCGCAGCTCGCGGGCGAGATGAGCGGGCACATGTTCTTCAAGCACCGCTGGTATGGATTCGATGACGCGATCTATTCGGGCGCGCGCCTGCTGGAATTGCTTTCCGAGGGCAGGAAGACGCTGCACCAGCACTTGGCGGATGTGCCGCATACCTTCGTCACGGAAGAGATCCGGATCGATACGAATGAAGCGCGTAAGTTCGCCCTCGTCGCGGAGGCCACGAAGTATTTTCAGAAGGAACTCGGCCTTAACGTAAACACAATCGACGGTGCGCGCATCGAGTTCGAGGATGGCTGGGGTCTCCTGCGCGCATCCAACACCTCGCCGGTGCTGGTCATGCGCTGCGAAGCCAATTCGAAGAAGCGCCTCGACGAGATCCGAAAGCTCATCGAGACCAAGGTGAAAGAACTCAATAAGTAGTTCGGTTTGTTGGCGGGGGCGGTGCACGGCCGCCCCCGCCGCCTCGCTACCTCCTTCTGTCCGTTCGCGCACATAGGAGAGCCGCCATGCTAACCATGACGCTTCTACTGCTTGCCATTGCCTCCGGCGCCGACGCTGAAAATGCCCTTCCCAACGCCTCCTTTGAAGACACCTCCGGCAAGCCTGATGGCTGGGATACGCATGTGTGGAACGGCGTTGCCGATTTCAAGTACGTCCAGGAAGGCAGAGCCGGCTCGCAGTGCGTTCGCATTGCATCGGAGTCAGGAGCCGATGTGGCCTGGTTTCGCGCCGTGCCGGTCGAGCCCTATTCCACCTATCGCTTGAGCGGCTGGATCCGGACCGACCACGTCGTGGCAATCTCCGGCGAAGGGGCCCTGCTCAACATTCACGACGGTACCTCGGCGAAATCCAAGGCCCTCACCGGCACGAATGACTGGACGGAGGTTTCCTTCGAGTTTGACACGGGAGAATCCGGGACCATCACAATTAACTGTCTCTTCGGCGGTTGGGGCCAAGTCACCGGTACCGCGTGGTACGATGATTTGCGCCTGGAACGCGTAGCGAGCAAAGCGATGAATCCCTCCATCACGATCGATGCGGACAAGACCGGAGCGCCCGTATCGAAATACATCTATGGCCAGTTCATAGAACACCTTGGCCGCTGCATCTACGGCGGCATTTGGGCCGAGATGCTGGCCGATCGCAAGTTCTTCTATCCCGTCGGCGCCGCGGAGTCGCCATGGAAGCCCGCTGACGGTACGGCCGTCACTATGGTGAGCGAGGGCGCCTACGGCGCGGGGCCGAGCCCTGGGATTGCGGCGGGCGCCTCAATCACGCAAGGCGGACTTGGCGTGCTCGCGGGGAAATCCTACACGGGCCGAATTGTGCTGGCGGGCTCGGGCACGGTGCGCGTGACGCTGAAATGGGGCGAAGATCCCAACGCATCGCAAGCGGTTTCTATTGAAGGTCTGACTTCCACGTTCGAGAAATACCCCTTGGAATTCACCGCGGGCGCGGCAACGGTCGATGCGCTTCTTATCATCTCGGGCAGTGAGGCGTTTCGTGTCGGCGCGATCTCTCTCATGCCGGCGGATAACGTGAAAGGCATGCGCGCGGATACCCTCGCCGTGCTGAAGGAACTCAACGCGCCTGTCTACCGCTGGCCAGGCGGCAACTTCGTCAGCGGTTACAACTGGCGCGACGGACTGGGCGATCCGGACCTGCGCCCCACGCGCAAGAACCCCGCATGGGAGGGCATCGAGTACAACGACTTCGGGATCCACGAGTTCATGGCATTCTGCGAGGAACTCGGCACCGAACCCTACATCGCCGTGAACAGCGGACTCGGTACCGCTGAAGAGGCGCGCGCTGAGGTCGAGTACCTCAATGGGGCGGGAAACACTCCCATGGGACAGCTCCGCTCCGCCAATGGCCATCCTCAGCCATGGGGTGTGCACTGGTGGGGAATCGGCAATGAGATGTACGGCGATTGGCAGCTCGGGTACATGCCGCTCGCGGACTACGTGAATAAGCACAACGCGTACGCGGAAGCCATGCGGGCCGTCGATCCGTCCATCCACTTGATCGGCGTGGGGGCCACCGGGGAGTGGAGTCTCGTCATGCTCAGCCGCTGTGCGGACCACATGGATTCGCTCAGCGAGCACTTCTACTGCGGCGAGAAACCGGGTCTTATCGAGCATGTGCGCCAGATCGCGGACAACGTGCGCGGCAAGGCGGAGGCGCACCGCCGCTACTGGGCGGAGATCCCCGCGCTAAGCGACCGCCGTATCCGAATCGCGCTCGACGAATATAACTACTGGTACGGGCCGCACATGTTCGGCGAGCTGGGCACGCGCTACTTCCTTCAAGATGCGCTCGGAATCGCGGGAGGCATCCACGAACTCATCCGGAACAGCGATGTCTTCATCATGGCCAATTACGCCCAGACCGTCAACGTCATCGGCTGCATCAAGACCAGCAAGACCGCGGCCGCCTTTGAAACCACGGGGCTGGCGCTGAAACTGTATCGGAACCATTTTGGCGTGACGCCGCTGGAGGTTTCTGGAGACCTGAATCCCCTCGATGTGGTGGCGGCATGGAATGAGGGACGGACGGCTGTCACCGTTGGGATTGTCAATCCGACACCGAATGCGGTCGAGGCCGTACTATCATTGAAGGGCGCCGCGTTGGCAGGGAAGGGCACCGTCCGGCGTATAACCGGGCCGGACCGTATGGCGTTCAATGAGCCGGGTCTGGAGCCTACCGTGACGTTGACCGACGAGCAGCTCAAAGAAGTGAGAGACCACATCACCTTGCCGGCCTTGAGCGTGTCCCTGTACGAATTGCCAGTCCGATAAGCGGGTAGACGCCGAGCGCGGACGCGTTACTTGCAGTAGACGGGGCGCATGGGGTAGCGTGGGACCTGAGGGACGAAAGCGTAGGCGAGGTACAGCGCATGCACCCATGCGGCACAATGCTCCGGGCGCACCTGACTCAGATAGCTGAGGCCGCGGCGGGTCACGTCGATGCGGAATCGCTGGAGCAGCCACTTCGCGAAGTTGTGGGGCAGTTGGCGGACGTCCTGGGGACGGGGGAGACCATCGACACAACGCCCTTGCGCGAGGCGGGCGCCGACGATCTCCTCATCGGCCGGCTCTTGCGCGCGTCGGAGACCGAGATCATCGAACTGCTCCGCGCGCCTTCCAACGGAGAGTCCTTCGCGAGCAGTGTCCTTTCGTTGCGGACGAGCATCCGCAAATCACTTCCGGAATCGGCATTCAATCCCCAAGCGGTAATCCGCTACGCGCAGCTCATGGAGAGTGCGGGAAGCACGAGCGATCCGGCGGATCTCTTGCGACATGTCCTCCAGTTTGTCCGTGAAGTGGTTTTTATCCATGACATCAACGGCAATTTGCTTTATGTAAACGAAGCCGGACTGCAGATGATCAAATACACCCGCGAGGATCTGATGGATGGATTGTCCGTCTATGAGATTGTCGTTTCCCAATATATCGACCTCGTGGAAGAACGAATGGCCGCGCCCAGTGCTGAGCGCCTGTCGCCATTTACGATCGAGGTGTACGCCAAAGATGGAGAGCGTATTCCGATAGAGATCGACAGCCGTGCGGTGCGTGATGGGTTGGACGGGCAGCCTGTATTCGTTGGAGTGGGCCGCGATCTGCGGCTCGAGGGCCGCCTGCACTCGGACATCCGGAAGGCCAATACTCACGTCGAGAACCTGCTCGCGCTGGCACCGGCAGGTATTCTGCTCACCGGTCCGGATGGCGTGATCCGCGAGGCCAATCCCTTGGCCGTGTCCTTGAGCGGCGCGCCTTCCGCCAACGCGCTCATCGGCCTGGATCTTTTCAGCCTGGGGGATGGCGACGAGGATGAGATTCGCAGCGCCCTCTCGTATGTCATGGAATCGCGAAAGGACCACCGGTTCAGTCTATCCATGCGGAGCCGCTTCGGAACGATGGTGCAGTGCGAAGCCATAGTCGCACCGCTGGAATTGGATGATGGGACGCTCGACGGCCTGCTGGTTCTGCTTGAGTGCGGCACCACACACGGGGCTGCCCTGGAAGAGCGCGTGCAGGAAAATAGCCTGGCGTCGCTGGGGGAGATCGTCGCGCGCGCCGCGCACGAGTTGAACAACCCGTTGACCGGTATCTACGGTTACGCGCAATACCTGCACGAGGCCGTTGAGAAATCCGCTCACAAGGAACGCCTGGCGCGCATCATGGAAGAAGCCGATCGCTGCCGGCGCATCGGCGACAACCTCCTCGCGTTTGCCAAACGCGGTGAACGCAAGCTGGCCCCCCACGATATCAACTCGATTCTGCGTGAAGCGTACTCACTTTGCGAGTATCCCTTGCGAGTCGATCACATCTACGTAACGCTGGACCTCGACCCAAAGCTCCCCGTCATTCCTTGCAGCGCACAGGATCTGGAGCGAGCCTTCCTCAATTTGATTCACAACGCGCATCAAGCCCTGGTGACAGTCGAGGCGGGCGTGCGCCGCCTTACCCTGACGACCCGGCAAGAAGCGCGGTCCATTCATATCCAGTTCGCCGACACGGGATCGGGTGTGCGCCCCGACCTGCATCACAAGATCTTCGAGCCCTTCTTCACAACGCGCGACGTGGGGCAGGGCATGGGGCTTGGACTCAGCGTGGCCTACGCCATTGCCGTCGAGCACGGCGGCACCATACGACTAGAGTCTCAATCTGGCAAAGGCGCCACGTTCACCATGATGCTGCCACTACAGCATTCCGCGACTGAGGAAGCCCGGTAGCTTCGCGATCGGCGAACGCACGTCAGCCCCGCACCGCAAGTTCATCATCCCGCAAGCGGCTGTCCAGTGGATTCGGCACGTGGAAGTACGTGGCCTCTCCATGGGGATCGGGAAACTCCGTGAGAACGAGTTCCCAATCCTCGGGGGCCTGCGGATACCAGTTTGTTGTGCGCCATGCGCGCACCTTGCATGCCAGTCCGTCTGGCCTTACGGAATCATCCGGAATCGGCCCTTCCAGCGTGTCGGGATTGATCGTGATGAGGTGCAGGTCCTCCGATTCGAGCGCCGGGTTCTTCGCCCGGCTGAGGCAGAAGACTCTTGGCCCATACATCACGGCGGCCTTGCCCGCCTGCGCGACGCGCCCCTTCACCAGGTGAAGTTCCATCGGCATTGAAATCTGAATTGCATCTCCGGGATGCCACTCCCGATCGAGGAAGAGGAAACTCCCGGGCTTGGGCGTCTCGGTAACGGGCGCACCGTTGATCTCCACCTTCATGCCCGCGCACCACGCGGGGACGCGCAGGCGCACGGCGAACTTCGCCGCGGGTTCCGGCTGTACCTGAATCAACACACTGCCGTCACTCGGATACGAAGTCTCCTGAGAAATTCGGACAGGCACATCGCCAACACTCAATTCCGCGTTTGACGCTACAAATAGATTCACGGCGACGCCATCTGCGGTCCGGTAATAGATCATCTCGGGTAGTTCCGCGAGGATCCGGCGAAAGTTGCAGGGGCAGCAATAGGTATCTTTGTCGAAATAGACGCGCGGCCCTTCCTGCGGCGTGTAGTAGCGGATATGGCGTCCATCCGGCGACTGGGCCGCGAGCAGCGAATTGTACACGGCGCGCTCCATGATGTCGCCATATTCGGACTTACCTTCCATGCGCAGCAACTCGTCCAGCAGACGGATCAGGTACGCGGTCGCGCAGGTCTCGCCGAGATTGGCCGCGCCCTCTTGGGTATTGTGCCAGCATTCGTGCTGGCCGCACGTTCCCGAAATGGCGAGGCCATTCTCGCTCGTCATGAAATCCAGCGCGCGCCGCGTAGGCACGAGCAATTGCGGCGCCGGTTGAAGTTGGTAGAGGCGCAGTTGTGCCAGGCAGCGGGCCATATACGCATAGGCGTGTCCCTGGATTTGTCCCCAACGCCCGAGCACGATAGGCCCATCCCAGTTCGCCAACTCGCGCTGGTTCACGCAAAAATCGAGATACCGTTGCTCGTGACTTGCGTTGTGGAGGGCAAGCAAGGCCGCTTCGAGTCCGGTGACCGCCATGTAGACGGTGATCGAGCCGCCGCCGGGCTCGCGGCTTGGCTCCGCACCCCACCTGGTGATGATGTAGTCCGCGGCCTTCTGTGCGGCAGCCAACGAGCGCTCCTCCTGAAAGTACCGATAGTCAGTGGTGAGCCCATAGATGAGGTACGACATCTCGTGAATGTCCCACAAGGACCACACGCGCGAGCCCGGCTCGAACATGCCGATATAGCCGTCGGGTTCCTGCAACGAGATGATGGTATCGACGAGATGGCGCTTACGCTCCAGCACGGCCGGATCGCCTGAGTATGCCGCGAACCGGACGGCCGCATCGATGAGCTTGCCCAGGCCGACATACCCATCGCGTGCCGTGCGCTCTCGGAACGGCTTCAAGAACTCGCCATCTGCGTCCAGCACCATGAGATTGTTGGAGATGGTGGCGTCGATGCGTTGACCCAACTCGCCACCCACGCGAATGTCCCGCAGATCGAGATGGGTCATCCCTTCACCGTACGCCATGCCCGTAACCATGCCGATCATGACTGACAACACAAGATGCCCATTTCGTGAATGCATCGCGTTTGCTCCTCTCCCTGCTGTGCCCGGCGCGGTCGCCTCTTGGATTCGATGTCCACATCGTAGCCACGGCCCAAACGAACTGTCCAGTCCGCATCGATCTTCAAGAAAGGACTTTCCGAGAAGCAACTTGACCACGGAGACACGGGGAGCACAGGGGACAGACGAAGAGAAAGGAGTTCATCTCGCCAAGACGCAAAGCCGCAAAGGCAGGTCGCGGACAAGCAGATGTAGTGATGTCTGTATTTTCCCTCCTCCGCGCCTTGGCGTCTTTGCGAGAGATGTGCAGAGTTTGGAATCCATTTCCTCTCCGGCTCTTTACCCCGTGTTCCCCGTGGTCAGTCTGGATTTGATACTTCTTCGTCCGAGTATTTGAGATGCGGTATCGCCGGGCAGTTTCTGCACGAGGGATTGGGCTCGCACCAGTCCTGGTAGATCTGCAGGAGTCCCTGTTGATTGCGAAACGCGATCATCTTCGGGATGCGTTCCCCAAACATCCTGGGGAGCATGATCTTGATGATGTGGTTGTGCGCCTCCCGCGGAAGCGATGAATACAACGCGTGAACGCGCTCCTCCATCTGGCTGTCCCGGCGAATGCGCGCAACCGCCAGTGCCGCGGGCAGAAAGACGTTGCCGATGATGGACCGCACGCGGCCCGCCCCGAGTGGCGAGTTCGCCGTTGCAAGCCTCTTGCCTGTCCACGTGCAGTGCTCCGCCCAGAACCCCATCGGACTCGGGAAAAGCGCCTCCAATTGCCTGCGCCGTGCGACTGCGGACATCTCTTCACGCCAGACGTCATCCAGAGTGGCGCAAAGTCCCGCGCGCGCCGTTCTGGCCAGGAAGCGTGCCGCGCCCGCCAAGCGCCGCTCGGGATAGTTCGTGGGCCGCACCCCTGTGCGGGGCCACGCAATTGGCAGGCACTTCAGCCCATTCAGATGCGTGGTACGAAGTGTGGCCAAGCGATTGAAGTGGGGGACCTCCAGCGAGTCCGCGGGAAGCGACAAGGGAAGCAGTCCCGCGATTTGCAGCAGCGCGGTCTCCAGCAGGAAGGGATCCTGGTGCGCCAACTGCACGGCCCGCTCGTAGGGCAAGTGCCGCGCAATCAAGCGAAAATGGTGCTTGAACCGGCTGTAACCGCACGCGGAAAGGAATGCTTCGTACACCGCCTGCTCGACTCCCGCCCGCTCCATCCGCTCGCGCAACGCCCGCGCCTTCTGCAGGAGCCGCCAGTCCGCCGCCTGGAGAATGAACCGGTCCACATTTACGCGAGGCAACTGCGTGCAATGCCCGCGCGACATGTCCGTGTGGTAAGGATAGTCCTCCACAGGCAAAGAATCTGTAAGCTGAAGCAAGTCAGACACGACATACTTGGCGAGAAGGAGGCAGGCGACTCGCCGTCCCGCGGAAGTGCGCGGCGGTGTCGCCGGTGGTGTTACGCTCAGCACGACCTCCAGCACGACGTTGTCGTAGCGGGGATCCGTGTCGTGTCCGTGCTGACGCCATCCGGAGTGGTCGAGATGAATCTCCACATCCCCCGTACGCACGGTGTCCCCAAACTGGATTTGCGCGCCTTTGAAGTCGGGCCCTTCGCCGTGATTCCACCAGCCCGGAGACACAATGCGAAGCGGTGTGCCTTCGTCCGTGGTCAGTCCCTCGGTGGAAAGGAGCTGGTCGTACCAAACGCACTGCACGACCTGCTCGGGGAGGGCCTGTTTGCCTTCACGCACCGTATCGAGAAGGCCGCCATAACTCTTGGCTACATCCATCCGCCACCCCTCCGCACGCGCAACGTTCTCCCTGTGAGCGTAGCAGAGCGGCTCTTCCGATTACACTATAACGGTGCAGGCGGAGCGCCGCCCAGGAGTGCCTACCAGGAGCGCCGGCATCCCTGCCGGCTCTTGGGTAAGCCAGCCGCGATTCCCGTCCTATCAAGAAGGTTGAAACCAATCCCGCCCTACGGGGATCGCCAACCAGGAGCGCCGGCATCCCTGCCGGCTCTTGGGCCAGTCTATCCACCCATCCGCGCCGAGTTCAGACGCGCCTATACCGAGTTCGCTGGCGCCCTCTCCGGAGACTCATGGTATAATCCTATAAGTGTTTTGGGACCAAACACCTTGGATGGAGGCTCCCTATGCGTTTCAGCGTGTGGTCAAAAGCCATACGGCTTGTCTTGGCCGTCGCATTTCTCCTGGTACCCACGCTGGTTTGGGCAGGCGAAGCCGCCGTCGATTTGGTTGGCCGAAACGGCAAGTTCCAAGTCAAGGATCGAACCGGAAATGTGCAGGACATTTCCGAGTCTTCCTTGCGCGTGAACGCCGACACGCGTCAACAGGCGAGCCCACCCTCCAAGAAGGCCGCCAAGGCTGAAGCCCCCGCCGAAGGCGCTGCCCCGCCAGCCGGAGAAGCAGGTGCCGCCGCACCGGAAGGAGTGGGGGAGACCGGCTCTACCCCCGCGGCCGGAACACCCGAAGGTGAACCCACCGGTGTCGCGGGCCAGACGGACTCAACGAAACCCGGGCCGGAGGGCGCGAAACCCGAAGCGACCGTCCCTGCTGAGGAGAAGCCCAAGGAAGAAACCCCCGAAGAGAAGGCGGCCCGCGCCGCCGACATCCGCGCGGTCCGCGCCATGCTGCAGCAAGGCGGGGCCTACTTCTACGGAAAGGACAAAAAGCCTCTGACCAACGAACAGGTGGAGCAGTTTCTGCGCGCAGGCAAGCTGGACGAGATCCAAGCCACGGGGCTGCACCTTGAGTCCTGGTCTTCCGAGGCGAAAGCGCTGAAAGACAAGAACGCCGGGAAAGCTGCGGCAAGAAAGTCCGTGTATACCACGGGCTCGGCCAGCGACCCGGACCGGCGTACCGTGCATGAGGTCGTTGCTGACGGCAAGCCGCTCCGCGATACGGTCAAAGACAACAAACCGTTCGATCCAAAGGCCTACAACTCCGGCGTGCCGGAAGATGGTCAACCCTCACCACTGGCGATTCCGGAAGAGCGGCGCCCCTTCAGCGAAGTCACCAAAGACAACAAGCCTTTCGACCCCAAGCGAGACCTGCCGGAAGAAGAGAAGTAGCGCCGGGCTTTCACGCCAGGCGTCTTCACCGGTACCCTTCAGCGAAACCTCATGCAAAGACGCGGTGCACGCAGAGGAACGCAGAGAATTGCGAGAGCGGAACGCTCCTCAGTACTGCCTCGCTTTCTAACCCGCATATCTCAGTGCCCCCCGCGTATCGGGCGGTGAGAGATGCGGGCTAACCGGCCCGCCCCCTGCGGTGGGGATTCATGTCTCTCGCCAAGGCGCCGAGCCGCAAAGTCGGACAAGAACGTCTCCCCAGCCCTGGCAAAACCGCCAACCCAAGCGCCTCCCTAGCGCCTCATGAACACCACGCACACAGGGGATGGGATCTCCACGCTCGATCCGGTGTCCTCCAGCGTACCGAGACCGGGGTTGACGCGAAAGACGACGATGTTCCCGGAGTCTTGGTTTGCCGCCAGCAGGTAGCGTCCCTCCGGGTCCAAGTTGAAATTACGGGGTGTCTTGCCTCCCGTGGATGTGTGCCCGCGTGCGATCAAGGTCCCGGCGTCGGGGTCAATCAAGAACGCCGCGATACTGTCGTGTCCACGGTTGGATGCATACAGATAGTTGCCCAGAGGATTAATGCGGATTTCGGCAGTGTAATTCACGCCGCCAAAACCATCGGGCAGCGTCGTATACGCATCCACGAAATCCAGCCGCCCGGCCTCTGCGTCGTAGGTGAAGTAGGCCACCGTGTTGTCGAGTTCGTTGACGACATATGCTGCGTGGCCCGCGGGATGGAATGTGAAATGGCGAGGACCTGCCCCCGGCGCCAGGGATGCGAAGGCGGGCTGATTCGCCGTCAGCAGGCCCTTCTCCCCGTCGTATCGATAGATGAAGACCTTATCCGCGCCCAGGTCGGCCGCGAATAGGAAAGTCCCTGCGCGGTCAAAATTCACGGAGTGCGCGTGTGGACCCTCTTGGCGCTTCGGGTTTACGCTCTTCCCCTCGTGCTGGACGAACGCGCTCGCCGCCCCGAGCGAACCATCCTCGTGAATCGGCAACAGCGCAATGCTCCCGCCGCCGTAGTTGGCCACCGCGACGTGGCGGCCCGATGGCGCCACGGCGACGTGGCAGGGGCCGGGCCCTTTGGACGATTCCTGGTTGAGGAGCGTCAGCATGCCGCTCTCCTCATCGATGCGAAACGCGCTCACGGTGCCTCCCGGATGCTGCGCATCCGCAGGCATTTCACCCACCGCGTAGAGAATGGGCTTGGTGGGATGCATCGCGAGGAACGATGGATTCTGCGTCTTGGCGGCAACGCCCACCTTGGCCAGTTGCCCCGTTTCGGGGTCGAGAGTCAACAGGTAGATCCCCTCGCTGCCTCCTCCCGTGTAGGTGCCGATGTATACCCGCCACGGGGCCGGCCGCTCCTGGCCGTGCGCGGACATTGACGCGCTGGCGAGCAACAGGATAGAAACAGCGAGCGGGTATGAGGGATGCATGCACTCCACCTCCTGGGCGCAATGCCCTCAGCGCGGAACGGTTTCTTCGGTGCCTATAGCTTCACCTTCAGCACCGCCTTGCGCACCCTGCAGGGCGTCTTATACGCAACACATGGTGCGTGGGCATCATCGGGCATGAAGACGGCGAACTGGCCAGGAGAAAGCACCAGGTCGGTAGGGGCCGGCGTCAGGGAGAAGAATTCGATGTCCGGCGTGTATGGCTTCGTGAGGGCGAGTCCCTCGCGCGGCGCCCACAGGATGCTCTCCGTCCCCTCGAGGACATACTGAATGTCCGCATACTCGCGGTGCGCTTCGAACTCATGCCCTTCCACGGGCGTCGTGTCAAAGCTCTGAAGCATGCAATACAGGTCCCGCCCTTGGATCTCGTACGTTCCATCCGCAACGGCCGGATCCAAGGCATCGAGATACTCGAACCCCGCGTTGAATCGCGTGTTGACCCACGTGTATTGCCGCCAGTTCTTCAGCACATCCAGGATCATATTGTCTGCTCCCCCCTCGGTGTCGCGATTACTGGGCCGTTCGGCCCTACCCGTTCATTGCCGGCGGTCGATGATGAAATTCGACCCCTGCAGCTTCTTCGCAAAATTCTTCACTTCCGTGACCCGGTGAAACAAGGCCGCGATGTGTGTGACTTTCGACGACTCGGTGTCCACGGCTCCAATCGAGCAACTCACGACCGGGCACCACACCGGGTTGCCTTGGCGGTCGATAGATTGGATGCCTCCCTGCTTGCGATCTTCTGTGTCGTAAAAGTCGCGCACGATTGAGTCGAACGCGGCGTTTATCTGCTCACACACCCTCGTGATCTTTCCGGGGCTTGTGATGAAGACGAAGTCATCGCCGCCCACGTGCCCCACGTGCGTGTTGCGTCCATCCACCGCGCGCACCGTGTTGACAAGGATCCGCGCCGTCATTCGCAGCACTTCATCGCCTCGCGCAAATCCGTAGCGGTCGTTGAACGACTTGAACCCGTCGAGGTCCATGTACGCGAAGGCAAACGGCATGCCCGACGCCAACCGGCGCTCCGCCTCGCGGCTGATGAGGAGATTCCCGGGGAGCCCGGTCAACGGATTGGCATTGACATCGCGCAGCGCGCGAGACCAGCAAAGCTGAATGCGCGCCACCAAGTCGGGTCCCTGGATGGGATCGACCACGAAATCGTCAGCGGGTACGGCCAGCCAATCCACCCCGCACGCGAGTTCATCCGGCGTCAACAGCACGATGGCCGGCAGATGGCCGTACACGTTGTCGCTCTTCAACTCGCACAAGAGGTTGGCTCCGCCGTCCGTGGCCATCTCGTACCGCACGAGCATGCAATGCGGCGGCTCCGCGTAGAAACCTTTGAGCGCATCGACCGCGCTCGCGGCCAGCCGCACTTCGTAACCGGCCTCTTCGAGAACCCGGCCAAGCGCTTCCCTCGACTCCGTGCGCGGATCCGCGATCAGTACCAACGACTTGCCTGTGGTGCTCATGCCGTATCGGTTTCCAGCGTTGATGCTCCGGCCACAAAATCCAGTTCGGCATCCTGCAAGACCGTGTCCAATTGCTCTGTCGTCACGCCGAGACTTTCCAGAACGCCTGGTTGCATGGCCGGCATGCTGCTATCGCCGGGATCGCCGTACCCCATGCACCGCGCCAGGATGTCCGCGACATGGATTACCGCCGCCACCTCGGCGCCGGCCTTCGCACGTTCCGGATTGTGATGGTGAATCAAGGGTTCCGACAAGCGGGCGGGGAAATGCCACTCGTTGCACAGCCATCCTCCCACGCGGGAATGGGTTACTCCGAAGATCTCGCGCTCCACGTCTCCGATGTGGCAGCCCTTCTTGCGCGATTCCATTACGGCTTGCGCGTAATGCCCCGGCGCCACGTAGGCCAGCGCCACCTTGCCGAGGTCGTGCAGCAGACCCGCTATCATCACTTCTTCGGGGTCGGGGATCTTGGCGATCGTGGCAAGGTGCCGGCTGACAACCGCGCACCCCAGGCTGTGGCTCCACAGGGCTCTGCCCTCACTCCCGATCGTGTCGAACACGGCGGTGCCCAGCACCAAACCTTTGACGACGTTGAATCCCAACAGCACGACGGCATGCGTGATCGAGGAAATGCGGCCGGGAAATCCATAAATGGGCGAGTTGACCAGGCGCAGCACCTTCGCGGACAAGACCTGGTCGGTCGCGATCAGTGTTGCCACCTCCGCTGCTCCGGACTCCTGTCCCTCGGTCATGTTGACGATCTTGTGGAGTATCCCCGGAAGGGTCGGAAGGTTCGCCATCGCGACGACCCGCCTCTCCAAATCATTCGCTGACATCGACACCTGCTGACACCTCATGCTGCCTGGGCATGGCACACATTCACGTAATACCGGCCAGTCACCCGCGCGCCTTCGACACGCGCGATCACCCCACCCGCCTTGTCCCCGCAACATCCCGAGCAATGAGGGCGCTGCGCTCGGGCGCGCGTTGTTGCACTACGCCCCTTCGCCGGGCAGCATGGATCGCAAGCGGTTCTCCACGATCGTCTTGATTCGTATCATCGCGGGATCCGAAATGCCCGCGAATCGAGCGTTCAAGGCTCCGAGGCGCTCTTTGACGGCGTCGGCATTTGAACTGCCGCCCTCGAGAACAACCGACTCCACCCCGGCATTCTTCAAACGCTCGATGGCACTCTCTGTCAACTCGAATCCGGCAGGACACAATACGGCCCCATTGGCGTTGGTGACCGCCTTCGCGAGTCTCTGTCCAGGTTCAAGTTCAGCGATACGAACTAGATACACGTTAGTAGGCTCCCTGAAACGTGCATCAATTCTACGTTCCCAAGGCCCCGCTGTCAAAAGAATATTCCGCCGGGGGCTCCGCGCCGCGATCTCACTCTTCCGGACTCACTTCGTTCGCGATACTCAAGACCGATGCCGCCCGCCACGGACTACTAGATGTGTAATAGATATATAGGCTTATTTTCCCGCCGTGACAAGACCCCCCTTTTCCGTGTAGCATGGCGGCGATAATGGGCGCGAATGACTTCATCCGGGGATTGGAAGCATGATGCTGCTTACGAGATGCTCGCATACGTGCGTCAAACGGCCGGCACGCCTCTGTCTTCTGCTCGCTCTCGCGGGGTCGCGTTGCGCGACAGCTCCTATTGATGCTCCGGACACCAGCCTGACCAGCTTGGTGCCCGCTTCTGAAACTCTCGCGGCAAAGCAGGGTCTTTTGCGGGTGGAAGACGGCGCCCTGGTCAACAGCGCCGCTCCCGAACCGTGCGTTTCCCTGCTGCCCGGCTTCCAAGCGACTGATCTGGACATCGAAGCGGAAGTTGAATTCTCGGACAGAGGAGCCCCAGGTCTTGTCTTTGGGGCAACGGTGGTGGATGCGACGATCCAGTCGATGTACGTCCTGGCGCTGCATGCCCAAGGCGTCACCTTGTGGCGTCTTGACCGGTTTGGCTGGGCTCCCGTCGAAAGCCATGTCTTCGCGGTTGAACCCAATGTGTGCCACAAGTTGCGCGCGCGTGCCGTCGCCGATAAGATTGCGGTCGCCTACGAGGGAGAGCAGTTATTCGTCGCGACGGATACCTTTCTCAACACGCCCGGGCAGGCGGGAGTTCGCGCCGTCGAAGGGCTCTGCCGGTTTCACGCGCTGCGCGTGCGTAGCCTGGATTGATTTCGCCGTACAAGGAGAACCTCTGTGAATCTATGCGCTATCGCCGTCCTGA
>JADLGB010000097.1 GCA_020849535.1 Candidatus Hydrogenedentota bacterium | reverse complement strand
GCGTCGCCTCGTCACGGTCGTTGCCCCAGGAAACCACTTTCGCCAGCAGTGAATCGTAGTACCGCGGCACGGCGTAACCCGGAAAGAGATGGCTATCGACCCGGATGCCGGGTCCGCCGGGGATGTGGCAACGCGTGACCACGCCGGGGCACGGCGCGAAGTTGGCGTCGGGATCCTCCGCGTACACGCGGGCTTCGATGGAGTGACCCACGGGCCGCACGGAGGAAACCTTCAGCGGTTCGCCCGCCGCGATCCGGATCTGTTCGCGTACCAGGTCGATCCCGGTGACCTCTTCCGTCACCGGGTGCTCAACCTGGATCCGCGCGTTGAATTCGATGAAGTAGAATTGGTTGTCCGGCGCGACGAGAAACTCGGCGGTTCCGGCATTGGAGTAGCCGATGGCCTTCGCGGCGCGGTACGCGGCTTTGGCCATCTTGGCGCGCATGCTGCTGGTCAACCGCGGCGAGGGTGTCTCCTCGATGAGCTTCTGGTGGCGGCGCTGGATCGTGCATTCGCGCTCGCCGAGCGTGATGATGCGGCCGTGTTCGTCGCCGAGAATCTGGAACTCGACGTGCCGCGCGTTTTCGACGAACTTCTCCAGGTAGACCCCGCCGTCGCCAAACGCGGCCTGCGCTTCCATGGTGGCCATGCCGACGGCCTTCTGCAGCGCCACATCGTTGTGGGCGATGCGCATGCCCTTGCCGCCGCCGCCCGCAGACGCCTTGACCAACACGGGGAAACCGATGTCGCGGGCGATGGCCATGGCCTCTTCGGGCGACTTGACCAGCCCTTCGCTTCCGGGCACGACCGGCACGCCCGCCGACTTCACCTTGTCGCGGCAAGCCGACTTGTCGCCGCTCAACGAGATGGCTTCGGGGCTCGGTCCGATGAACCCGATGTTGCATTCCCGGCACATGGCCGCGAACTTGGCGTTCTCCGACAGAAATCCGTAACCCGGATGAATCGCGTGGGCATCGCAGATTTCCGCCGCGGTGATGATGGTCGGGATGTGCAGGTAACTCTCGTTCGCCGCCGGCGGGCCGATGCAGATGCTCTCATCCGCCAGCGACGCGTGCAGGCAGTCCTGGTCCGCGGATGAATACACGGCGATAGACGTGATTCCGGCTTCGCGGCAGGCCCGGATGATGCGAACCGCGATCTCGCCGCGGTTGGCTATGAGAATGCGTCGAAACATGTATTCACGCCCCTATTCGATGGGACGCACGGCGAAAAGCGGCTGATTGTATTCCACGGGTTCGCCGTTCTCGACCAGCACGCTCACGATGGTTCCATGAAGCTTGGCAGCCACTTCGTTCATCAGTTTCATGGCCTCGACGATGCAGACCGTCTGGCCCTCTTCCACCACGTCGCCCGGACTCACGAAGGGCGGCTCGCCGGGCGCGGGCGCGGCATAGAACACGCCGACCATGGGCGAATCGATGGTGACCACGCCCTCTTCCATCTCGGGCGCGGGGGGATGCTCGACTCCGGGCGCGGGCTGCGAGACGGGGGCCGCCATCGGAACCGGCGCCGGGGCGGGCGCATGCATGGGAATGTGGGTGATGATCGGCTGCGGGGCATGCGTCGGATGCGGATGACCCTTCGTAAGGCGGATGCGGCGATCCTGTTCCTCTATCTCGATCTCGGAAAGCTCAGACGACTCGAAAATGCCGATGAGTTCCCGGAGTTTATCCAAATCCAATGACCGGTCCTCCGTTGGTTCCACCGGGTGCCTTGGCGCCGGCCTTCCCCCCTGATGCGTGCGATGCGGAAGTGCCTATCCTCTGCCTATCCCAGCAGCCCCGTGTGTTTCAGACGCGGGAAATCACGCGCGCTCGATGTACTGACCCGTACGCGTGTCCACCTTGATGGTCTCCCCCTCATTGACGAACAAGGGCACCTGCACGGTCGCCCCTGTCTCCAGCGTGGCGGGTTTGGTGCCACCGGTCGCACGGTCGCCCTGGATTCCCGGATCGCACTTGGTGATGACCAGCGTCACCGTGATCGGGGGAATCACCTTGATTACCTTGCTGTCGTAGAAGACAAGGTTCACATTGTTGTTCTCTTTAAGCCAAACCTTGTTGTCACCGATGGTGGCGGCGCCCACCGCGATCTGTTCGTACGTGTTGGGGTCCATGAAGTGGAACAGGTCGCCGTCAAAATAGAGGTACTGCCATGCCTTCTCTTCGAGACGCACATCTTCCATCTTTTCGCCCGAGCGAAACGTCCGCTCCAGCACCCGGCCCGTGAGCACGTTCTTGAACTTCGTGCGTACGAAAGCGCCGCCCTTGCCGGGTTTCACATGCTGAAAGTCAACAATTTCCATCAGGTCGCCATCCTGCAGGACGACCAAGCCGTTACGAAAGTCCGCCGTCGAAATCATGTGCTGAGAATCCTTAGTTCCTTGGGCGTTGCGCTCAGGTTCTCACACCCGTCCCTGGTGACGACCACCAAGTCTTCGATGCGCACCCCGCCACGTCCCGGCAGGTAGATGCCGGGCTCGACTGTCACAATCATGCCTGGTGCGAGGACGGTCTTGGATTCCGGGTTCAATCGGGGCAATTCGTGGATCTCAATCCCAACCCCGTGTCCCAATCCGTGTCCGAAGTGTCCGCCATGACCGGCGTCAGCGATGATCGAACGCGCAACCGCGTCTAACTCGCTGCACACCATGCCCGGGCGTATGGCTTCCAGCGCCATAAGCTGGGCCGTACGCGTCAGTTCGTAGATTTCCTCAAACCAAGCGCCGGGAATCCTACCGAACGCGTAAGTGCGAGTCAAGTCAGAGCAGTAGCCCATCCTACGGCAGCCAAAGTCCAGCAGGACAATGTCGCCATCGCGAAGCGCCCGATCGCCAGGTTGGCCATGGGGCAGCGAACTCCTCGACCCGAACAGGGCAATGGTGTCAAAAGACGCCCCGCGGGCTCCTCTTGCCTTGAATTCATACTCAAACTCCGCCGCCAGTTCCCGCTCCGTTATTCCCGGCTTGAGGTCAGACACCAAGTCCTCCAGCACGCCCTCAGCCAGTTTGCCCGCCTCGCGGATTCGCTGGACCTCGCCCTCGTCCTTGATCATGCGTAGGGCGGAAATCACGTCGGAGACCGGCTTCAAGGTACCCGAGTAGGCGCCTTGGACGGCCGCCAGCTCGCTCACGGTCATGTATCCGGGCTCAAACGCGACACAGCGGGCGCCGAGCGATGCAAGCTGTTCACCCGCACGGACTTGCAGTCCGCCCGCCTTTTGCTCGACAGTGAAACCGCGCACTTCGTCCGCCGCCTGCTCCGTGTAGCGGAAGTCGCACAGGAACAAGGCTTCCTTGGGCGTCACGATGACCACGGAAGTTGTGCCCGTGAACCCGGCGAGGTACTGGTTTGTTGGGGGCGCAAAACTCAGGAAGGCATCGCACTCCGCGGCCTCAAGCCGGCTGCGAAGTGCCTGGATACGGTCGCTCATTCGGGATGGTCCTCTCAGTTAGCTGCACCCAATGAAGACACAGTCACGCAGGGCGTGACTGTGCCACACGTCTGTCTACGCTTCATCGTCCTTCTGAAGTTCTTGAAGCCTTTGTGCAAACCAAGGACGGCAAGATAGATGAATCCCTGTGGGCGTGGCAAGCGCGTGTGGCACAGGCGCCCTCGCCTGTGTCCCATTCTTTACGCCTATGCCGGCCTCTGCCGCGACTTCTGCAGCGCCTCGCCTTGACGGGTGGCCTCCTGTGCCTTGTCAATCAGGGCCTGACCTCCCTGCTCATCGCCCGCGGCCTTGCGCTCCTCGCCATAGGCCTGACAACGCTTGGCGTAGTCAAAATACACTTCCGGACGCGACGGATACAGTTCGATGCACTTGGCGAACGCCTCGATGGAATGATCGAAGTAGCCGAGCTGCGCAACCGTTTGATCGACTTCCCCCCTGCGCCAAAGCGCCCGCGCCAGAAGATTCCGGAACGGGACCTCTTCGGGACTGCGCCGGACGCTCTCCTCCGCGAGGCGAAGGCAGGCATCGGCCAATCGCAGATGCTCGTCCGCGTTCTGCTCGTGCACGTAAAGAAGGTCGTGAATTTGATACAGATACGCGCAGACGGTTGGATCGTACGGGAAACGCGCGTCGCTCTCCTCGATGCGCTTGATCCACTCGGCCGTCTTCTGCTTCGCAACGGCGCGTGCTGCGCCTGGATTCAGCACGACCAGGAAGGCATCTTCGGGCAGCAATTCTCCGGCGCCCACTTCGCGCGCATCCGTGCTGCCCGGAGCCACCCTTACATAGAACTTGCCGAGCGCCCGGCGTTCTTCCACGTCGGGGATGAAGAGGCGCACATAGCGGTCCGGCAGAATGATCTGCTTGTTTTGTTCGATGCCTTCATCCGGTCTCTTGCCCAACAGACTATCGATTACTTCAAGCCGGAGTTTCCGTTCGAGCTTGTTGCCGACGAGGTTATCCAGCAGCAGAATACGGAGACTCATCACGGCGAGGATCAGCACGACACCAATTGCGCCCGCTCCCACGACCGAAGACCAGCGCACGGAAAGCGTCCTCGTCTCATCATTGGCCGCCAGCGCGAGAAACAGCCCCGCGAGCAGGAACACGAGCGTCGCGAGACTGGGGTTGGGGAAGTTCATGTCCACCACGGAATGAAGCACGAAGCCTGCCACGCCGCAGAAGACACCCGCGAGCAGCCATCGTTCCGCCTTGACGGGCTCGCGCCGGATGCGCCCGACGCCCCACACCGCGAAGCAGCCCCAGAAGACGGCAAACAGAATGCCTCCTGGCACGCCGGTTTCACAGAACATCTGGAGGAAATCGTTGTGCGCCTGTTTCACATCGGCGCTGCTCGGCAACTGGTACTTCGGATAGACCGTGCCGAAGTTGCCCAGCCCCACGCCCACGACCGGATTCGCCAGGGCTATCAGCATGCCGGATTTCCAGTATGAGAACCGCAATGAGGCGGTGACCGGGTTCATCATCGCATCGAGAGAAGGGTCCCGCCCCTCGGCCTGGAGTTGCGGCGCGGTGGCGGGAGACGGGCTGGCCGCCTCGGGTCTCGCCTGCGCGAGGGCTTGAGCGCTGGAAAGCGCCGCCCAGGTCGCGCAGGCGAACATCAGCGCGGTAATAGCCATGCGTTTCTTCTGTGCCCGGGGCCTCTTCTGCCGCGACCACACCAGCCATGCGCACAGGCCCAGTGCGAGCGCGGTCGCGAGCATACCGCCGCGCGAGTAGGTGTACGCCAACCCTACAAGTTGAAGAAGAAAGAACGCCGCGAGCACAACCACCTGCGCCTGGACCAGAAAGACGTCCAACCCTTTCCGGTAGATCACGGCGGACGCATACGCACAAACGAGCAGCGGCACGGCCACGCAGTAGGCTGCCCAGCGAATCGGGTGCTCCGTCCAGGCTTCATTCGGAAACTCGAAGGCAAAGTACATGGAGTAGTACCGCGCCACGCAGAAGAAGAGGGCGAACCCCACGAGGAACCCGATGAACACGGCGCCGGTGATGCGCACGCCCTTGGTTTCGCTGTTCGCCGCAGGTGATTCCGAGAGCACGGTCTTTTTGCGCAGCAGGGCGTGCATGAAGCCCCCGGCTGCGAGGGGAATCCCGGTCAGAACCCAGCAGGCCAGCGCGTTGGCGAAGAGCAGCGAGCCCATGGCGCGGTTGCTGCTGAGGCGGCTGCGAATCTCGTCGGTCATGATCGAGGTACCGAAGTACCGCTGGAGCAGCGCGGGATCGTTAGCGGACTCGCGCATCAGGGGCATGAGGTATTTGACGTGGAGGATGCTCCACACGGTCTCCGCGATCGACGTGAAGACGAAGAGGCCGAGCACGATGGCGATGGCGGATCGCGAGCGCAGCCCGCTCGCGGCCACGGCGAAGATGAGGAGGTAGGTCATCCAATTCAAGAGGGCACGCCACGTGGATTCCTTCTGCACGGACGCGAACCCTCCCAGGGCCGCGACAAGCAGGAACAAGGCCAGCAGTCCGATGAACCCCGGGTAACGCAGCTTCTCGCGCCTCACGATAAGGCAGACTGCCCAGAACAGCGCCGTGGCACCCGCGAGCCACATGAAGTACGGATTCTTCTCCGGGTACGTGATCCCATCCACCCAGGGGCGGAACAGAACGAGACCCCCGAGTCCCGCCGCGAGGACAATCTCATGCGTGGGTGCGCCGCAGACGCGCGGGACGACCGTCCACACCGCCATCAGCCCGGTAAACACAGACAGCGCCGCGAGGATCAGGGAATTCGCCATCGGGTCTGCGTTGGTGGGCAAGGTGAAGACGCCGCGCGCCATCAGTTCCTCGAGCACGAGATACATCGCGCGGCTCACGACAAACACGACGAGCAACACGAGGAGGTTGCCGAGCTGCGAGTCCGTGGTGAAGCGGGCTCGCTCCGGCGCGTCCTGACAAGGCGGGGGTTTCTTCGCCATGGTTAGTTAGGTCTCCTGGCTGACGAACTGGACAACATCAGGATAACAATCAATGCGTAAATGCCGATCACCTGGCCCATGACGATAAAGGTACCGGTCAGGTCCACATGCGGCAGCAGCACGGCGCTGAGACCGCACACGGCGCCAACGAGATAGATGAACTCCACGGCTTGCCGCGGCGACATCCCGAGTTCTACGAGCCGGTGCGAGAAATGCCGCTTGTCGCCTTTCATGATGGACTCCCCGCGGCGCCAGCGAATGAACACGACGCTCAGCATGTCGAAGATGGGAACGCTCAACGCCATGAGCGGTGCCACGAGCGTCACGCGGGACGGCGCCGTGTCCGCCGTATAGTAAGTGCCCAGCAACGCCACGGTCGCCAGCATGTAGCCGCAAAACATGGCGCCGGCATCGCCCATGAAGATGCGGGCGGGATTGAAGTTGTGGTAGAGGAAGCCCGCCACGGATCCCGCAAAGACCATCAACAACACGCAGACGAACGTCTGGCCGCTAGGCACGAAACATCCGAAGAACGACAAGGCCGCGATGAGCGCGACTCCCGCGCTGAGTCCGTCCATGTTGTCGAGGAAGTTCATGGCGTTGATCATCATGATGACCCAGAACATCGCGGCTAGCGAACCCGCGATGGCGGCGACGGGTTGCGGAAGCAAATCGTTAAAGAAATCGAAGCGCACACCGGACAGCGTGAGGACAAGCGCCGCGGCGATCTGGCCCACGAGCTTCTTCTCGGGCCGCAGCGCTTTCAAATCATCGACTACACCGAGGCCGAAGATGATAAGACCGCCGGCGGCAACGCCTGCCAACTTCCACAAGGCTTCCTGGCCGGGTCCGAGAAAGTGCAGCACGTTTCCCTGTAACCACGCGTATTGCAGACGTTGGACCGGCACAAGCAATAAGAGGTTGCCGAGGATCATCCCGTAAAACGTGAGGCAGATAGCGACCCCGCCCAGCAGCGGCACGGGTTCCTTTTGCATCTTGCGTTCGCCGGGATGATCGTAGATTCTCCAGCGGATGGCGAAGAGCCGGACCCCGTGGGTCAAAAGGAGCGATGCCACAAAAGACAGCCCCAAGGCGTAGGCAAAGATCGAATACCAGTTTATCTGCCAGTTGGTCATGCGGCTCCCACGCGCGGTCGATCGTGCTTCACAAGCGGAACCCCTCATTCATACACAGGTAGGGATCGCGATTCCACAGTGGAAAGGAGCAGTCGCGATCACCCCCGGCGATGGGATGACAGGCGAGGCGCCTGTCCCACATGCCCTTGTCCCATCGGACCGATCGGTCGGATCCGTCCTATCCGACATGCGCGACACAGCATCGACAAGGGCCGGGCAAGCGAGTGTGGCATAGCCGCCCTCGGCTGTGCTCTTTATCAGGCCTACTTCCCCGCCGGCGTCGCCTGTTGTACCGGAACAGCGGCTGCATCGGGCGCCGGCTCTGCGACGGGAGTCCCGGAGACCGCCGTCTCTTCCTCGCCTTCTTTCACCCAGCTTTTTCCGATGGCCCGTTCGAGCGAGGAATAGGCTACAGCAAGATCGCGCAGGGCCTGCACGAGCGAGCGCTCGGCATTGGTCAGCGCGAGTTCGGCATCAAGCGTTTCGGATTGCGTCCCTACGCCCTCCTGGAAGCGCAGTTCCGCCAGGCGCAGACCTTCCTGGGCCAGTTTGCGCGTCCCGTTTTCGCTGGCGATTCGTGCGAGGGAATCCTTGATCTGGATGACGGACTGCGTGACATCGAGTTCAACCAGTCCTTCAAGATCCTTCAGTTGATCCTCGATGCTTTGGATCTTGGCCTTCGATTCGACGGTCTCGTGCTTCCTACGGCCGCCCGCATAGATGTCAAGCTGCGATGCCACGCTGAACGTCCACCCATCGGGCTGCGAGAATCCGCCGCCGTCCACGTTCTGCCATTGGATGTTTCCACCCACCTGCGGCTTGTACTGGCCCCGGACGCGGTCCAGATCCGCCTTGGCTGCATCCAAGCCCTTCTTCAGCGCCAGGATTTCGGGCCGGTGTTCGTAAGCGAAGGCCACCGTCTCGTCAACGTCCGGTGTGTAGGGAACCCAGTCCAGTTTCGCTTCCAGCGCCAGCGGCGTGTCCTGCGGCACGGCGATTGTGCGCCGCAGATTCGCCTGCGCAAGCTGCTGGACGTTCCGGGCCTCCACCAAGTCGGCCTTTCGGCTTCCCAATTCGGTCTGGGCGCGCAGCACCTCGAAGGAACTGACCATGCCTACATCAAACATCTGCTGAGCGTCCGCGAGGTTGCGCTCAAATGACGTTACGCTGGCCTCGGCCACGAGCACGAGCGCCGCGCTGGCGGCCGCGTCGTAAAAGGCCTGCTTTGCCTGGTACTCAAGCTGGGCGAGGGTCGCCTCCTTCTGCCATTCCTGCGATTCCGCGAGGAACTTGGAGGCATTGATGGCCGCGCGGATCTGGCCGCCCGCATAAAAGACCTGGTTCAACTCGACCTTGTCCGTGCGGATGTCGTCTTCAGTCTCAAACATGGAGGTGAGGGAAGAGCCTCCGGACATTCCGCCCAGGATCTGGGACTTGAGGAAATTCAAGACTGGCCGCTGCTGCAAGAGGCCGCCGCTGCCAAGGCCACTGCTGCTGCCGCCGAGGCTGCTGGTACCTCCCAAGCCCCCCATCATGGAAGACATGTCCTTGGTGTTGAACTCGGTGTGCGTGAAGGTCATGGATCCCTTGACCTGGGGCTTCATACGGGACCGCGCCTGGCCGATGCGCGCCTGCGCCGCTTCGAGGTCGTCCTGCGCGACAAAGGCCTGGGCATTCTGGGTCACGGCCAGCTCGACGCACTTGCGCGCGTTCAACACCATGGGTTCGCCGGCAAGCGCCTCCTCCTGCGCTTCCTGCGCCGCGACAAACTGCTCCAGCGAGCTGATGATCTCTTCGGATCCTTCGAGCAGCCCGCCACGCTCATAGGCCTCCGGCGCCGGTTGCGCCTCCGCGGGCGCAGCGGCGGGAGGTGGAGTAGCCGGGGCCGGTTCAGCCGTGGATTCCTGCCCAAACGCAATGAACGGCGCCAGCAAGGCCAGCACGGAGATGATGCACTTCATAGTACCCTCTTATCGAGTTAGGTTCCGCAAGCCCACACGATCATACGCTAGCAGTGCGAGGGGGTTCAATGAGACGCCAAGGGAGGGCAACCGCGCCAATTCCTGTTCAACGGACACGCGCGCTTTCGCCGCGTCCTTCACTCAATGGTGCGGCGGTAAGAGGATTGCCCAATGGCCGGGTTCCGTAGGGCGGGATTTGTTCCCGCCCTCTTGAAGGACCGAAACGGTAGAGACTGGTTCAGAAGCTAGCAGGAACGCCCGAACGAGGTCGCGCATTGAGTAGGGCGGGATTTGTTCCCGCCTTCTTGAAGGACGGAAATGGTAGAGTCTCGTTCAGAAGCTGGCAGGAACGCCCGAACGAGGTCGCGCATTGAGTAGGGCGGGATTTGTTCCCGCCTTCTTGAAGGGCGGAAATGGTAGAGTCTCGTTCAGAAGCTAGCAGGAACGGCCGAACGAGATTGCGCACTGAGTAGGGTTCTTCACCTCGATTTCACCCCCTCTTCAAACTCCCTTCACATGCACCCGCTATCCTTTCTGATGGATGAAGTGAATTCCCTTCATCCTCATCGCGGTTTCTCGACCGCAGGAGGGAGGTTATCACCATGAGGCTTGCCACAGCGCTGTGTGTCGGCATCCTCGCGTGCATCACCGCACACGGCGAGGAGGGTGTCTTCATGCCGTGGGAGGCGTTTGAAACCATGTACCGCGACAGAATCACCCGGGAAGTCCGCGGAGAACCACTCGTCGTGGAAGTGATTCCGCAGGTCTACACCATCCACGAGGCCCGCTACCGTATCGAAGCCTCCACCGAAAGCGCCCAAGTCCAGGTCTTGATCTCGGGAAAGGTGCTTTCAGGTACTCCAGCCCCGATTCCCCTGTTCGGCGAGGACGCCATCCTGACGCAACT
>JADLGB010000096.1 GCA_020849535.1 Candidatus Hydrogenedentota bacterium | reverse complement strand
ACGAGGCCGTTCTGTACTGGTTCAAGACGGGCGACGAGGTGACGGGCGACTTCTTTCTGAACGCCCTTCACTGGACCAAGAACCAGATTACCTTTGCGACGCCGACTTCTGCCATGATCAAGGTAAGCACGCCACTCGTGCCGGGCGGCGAGGACGCCGCGTTCAGCGCGCTGGAGGATTTTGCGACGAAATTCGCGCCCATCATGATGAGCGCGATTGACTAGGAGAAGGAAGGACCCATGAGAGCAATGTGGCAATCCAGGCGCATCGCGCTTCGGGCGGCGAAGCTTGTGTTGTGCGGTGTCTTGCTCGTGAGTGCGGGTTGCAGCGCCCGCCGGAGCCAGCAGTACACGCAACAGGGTGAGACGTATCTCCTGCTGGGGAATCTCGAAGCAGCGGAGGGAGCGTTCAATCGGGCCACCGATCTGGATCCGCAGAACGCCCAGGCAAGGCTGGGTCTGGGGCGCGTGCTGTGGCTGCGCAAGGATGCGGCTAACGCGCTCGTGAGATACAACGAGGCCTTAGCTCTGGATCCGAAGCTGGAGAAGGCCTATCTCGAGGCCACTCGCATTCATCTCACGACCAATGATGTCGCGGGGGCAGAGGCGATGGCCGCGAAGTACGAGGGCGTGGATCCGGAGGCGGGGGGGATCCTTCACGCCTACGTCTATCGCGAGACCGGGCGAGCCCAGGAGGCGGTCAGCCTCTTGACGGGTCTACGCGAGCGCGCTCCCAAGTCTGCGAACCTGCGCGTGAATCTCGCGGCTTCGTACCTGGCGGCTGGGCAAGCGGACAAAGCCGAGGCTGAGGCGAATTCGGTCTTATCGGAATTAGACGCGGCGTCACTGCCCGCGCGGATGTTGTTAGTCGATGCGTATCAACAGCAAGGCAAGACCGGTCAAATCGTGGAGGAGATGCGCGCGCTGGCCGCGGAGAAGCCTGCCGATGAGAATCTCCAATTGGCGTTGGCACGCAGCCTCTTTGCGAATGGGCAATTGGAAGAAGCGGAGAAAATCGTGCGGCCCATCCTGGACCGGACACCGGAGTCGCCTTGGGCGAACTTCGTCCTGGGCGCATGCCTTGTGCAGAAAGAACAATTCGCCGAGGCGGAAGCCTGTCTGGCCGCCGCATTTGGCGCGTTGCCGCACCATCCGGAGGTGGCGCGGATGTTGACGCTCGCGCGTCAGGGAGGGAAGGGCGCTTCGCAGGAAGGCGCCCAGACTCCGGCTCCCGGCGCGGCAGCCGCTGAGACGGCTCGCGTGGAGCAATCCTGGCGCGGCCTCTGGGAGAATGCCAGCCTGCGCACCCTATTGAGCCGGCGCGAATCGTTTGGACCTGAAACGGCGACCGCTGACCTCCAAGAAGTCCTGGCGTTGTCCGCGTTGTTCACCCAGGATCTCGATCTCGCCAAGAAGCTGGCCGAAGCGCTCCCGGAGACTTCGCCAGTCCGAGCCTACGTCAATGCACTCGCCGCGCGCGATGGCGAGGAGGTGAAGAAGGTGCTGGACGGTTGGACGGAAACGACGCGCGACCGACAAGTGTTGCGCGCGAACGCGCTCGGGTTCGCGCAGGCACTGGGAGGGGCGCGAGCGCAGGCGCTCGACACTCTGTCGCGGGCCATTGCGGACAATCCCGACAACGGCGTGGCATATTACAACTTGGCGTCGATGTACCGCTCCGCGGGAATGCCCCGGTTTGCCGCGGGCGCGCTCCAGAAACTCATCACCCGGCACAGCGCCAATAGTGAAGCGCGGCAACTCCTATACGATTCGCTGACGGAAGCGGGCATGATGCTGGAAGCGCGTCAGTTGGCCGAATCGACCTATGCCGTGTTTCCGGAAGATCCCTTCGCCGCGATCATGCTGGCGCGTGCATACCGCGATGCGGGTGAAATCGATCTTGCGACCGATGTCCTGAAGCAGGGCGTTGTGCGGGCGCCAAATGCCGCCATCCTGTCGGTCGCCCTGGCAGAGATTCAGCTTTATGCCGAGCAGCTTGATGCCGCGAAAGCGACACTTGACGCGCTGCAGGCAAGTCAGCAGCTCCCCCAGCAAACGGCGCTGCTCACGGCTTTCCATGCCGCCGCCACGGACGCGTGGGGCGAAGTCGAGAGCATATGCCACGCAAACGCGGGGGCGTTCTACCCGCTGTCTTTCCGCCTTCTGCATGTGGCGGCGCTGTTGAAGAGCGGGAAGGAGGCCGAGGCCAGTAGTCCATTGCTCAGTGCCGATGGAACACCAATCGTGAGCCCGAGCACCAATGTGCTGCTGAAAGTCTTGGGCAAGCCGGAGGTGGAACTGGCCCCGGACGATGCGGCCCTGGCGGACGTCTTGGCAAACCGTACACAGGAACAGGCGGCCTTCGCATACGGCATGGCTTGCCGCGAGGCCCGTTTCACGCAGCGCGCCTTCGCGTTGTTTGACGCACTCAACGCGCAGATGCCGGCCAAGCCACGGGTCCTCGCGTACGCGCTGTCGTCACTCGCGCGCGCGGGAGGTATGCCTGAGCGGGATGTGAAAGCGAGGAAGTACACGGAGGAGTACCCCGCGTTGGCGGCAGCTTGGATTGGGTTGTCGGAGGTGCTGCACGCCTTGAAGGACATGGACGGCGAGTTGGCTGCATTGAAAAAGGCCGTCGAAGTGGCGCCGGAGAGTGTCGAGGCGTGGCTGCGTTACGCGCAATACCTGGATCAGACGTCCGACTTGCCGGCACAATTGGAGGCAAACCGCCGCCTGGCGGCGTTGCTGCCCGGCGATCCCTTCATTGCGAATAATCTCGCGTACTGCATTCTGCAGACGAACGGCGACGCATCCGAGGCGCTGGCGCTCGCAAAGGCTGCCTCGGAAAAGGCGCCGCGCAATCCGGAGATCATCCATACGCTGGGCCTCGCGCAGTTCCGCGCGGGGGATCTGGAGGAGGGTGCGCGCAACTTGAGCATGGCGTTAGAGCTGCGCCCGGGCGATCCCACGCTGCTGCTCGATGCGGGCAATGTGCTTATCGCGCAGGGCAAGGCGGAGCAAGGACGCGCCTACGTGCAATATGCCATTCAATATGCGGATCAACTTGGCCTGGAGTTTCCCCGCCGGGCGGAAGCCGAACAGATCATGGCCCAAGGATAGGCGCCGCGTGGGTGACGTTCCTAGAGAGCAAGCGTGAGCATGAGCGGATCCATGGGGCACGGCGCACCCTGCTTCGAGGAAGCACCCACGGAGGGGAACGGCTTGGATGCGGTTACGACGCAGCGTCCATCGCTGAAGGCCCTGGCCATTCGCGGATCGACATGGACCCTCACTGAATACGCGATCAGCCAAGGGCTCCGGCTGATCAGCAACATCATTCTCTCACGGCTGTTGTTTCCCGAAGTCTTCGGCATCATGCTGCTTGTGATCGTGTTCATGCAGGCGCTCGAGATGTTTTCCGATCTCGGTATCGGACAAAGCGTCATTCAGAATAAGCGCGGCGAGGAGAGGGACTTCCTCAACACCGCGTTCACCCTTCAAGTGCTGCGCGGGTTCGCACTGTTCGCAGGCGGCGTGCTGGTGGCGTGGCCCGCGGCCTGGATCTACGGTACGCACGAGCTGCTCTACCTCATCCCTGTGACGGCGCTGGGCGCGATCTTTACGGGCTTCAGTTCCGCAAACTACCTGTTACTCAATCGCCGTATGTGGCTCGCCCGGCTGGCCCTGATCAACCTCGGCACGCAGTGCCTCACGATCGGCATCACGGTGTGTCTCGCTTGGCTCTGGCCCTCGGTGTGGGCGCTCGTCCTGGGCGGTGTCATGGCGTGCGTGGTGAAGCTCATTGCCACGCACACGCTATGCCCGGGGCCGCGCGACCGGTTTCATTGGGATGCGGAGGCGGCGCGAGACTTGTTTCGTTTTGGGCGCTGGATCTTCGTGAGCACGTTGTTTGGATTTCTCGCGTCGCGCGGCGACCAGTTGATCCTCGGCTACTTCTTGCCGGCGGCCTTCTTCGGCGTGTACGGATTTGCCTCCTTTATTTCGCAGGGCGCCGTTCAGGCGTTGTACACGATATCGAATCGGGTCCTCTTTCCGGTTTACAGCAGACTTGCGGAGGCCGGCCCCGAGCACCTGCGCTCGCGGATGTTTCGCGTCCGGGCAGTGCTGATGGCGGTGAGCGTGCCGCCGGTCTGTGTGCTGGCCGTCTTTGGGCCGCAGATCGTTGAGCTGCTCTACGATGCGCGTTACCAAGACGCGGGCTGGATTCTGCAGATTCTCGCCGCGGGCGGTGTGGCCGGCGTCATCGGAAGCACCACCGGTCCGGTGCTCCTGGCCGTCGGCGATTCCTTCCGTTTCATGATCGTGATGGCCGCCCGGATGACCTTCCTCCTCCTCGCGATGGGGGTCGGTGGATACTTCTTCGGCGTGACGGGGTTGATTGTGGGTGTGGCCGCGCCGGACCTCATGATGTATCCCGTGCTGACGCTCTGCATTCGCAAGTACGGCGTGTGGTTCCCGTGGCTGGATCTCGCAGGGTTTTCGTTCGCGGCCGCATGCATTGGCGCCGGGTGGACGCTATGGAACTGAAGCCTGCCATTCCAAGTCTTTCCGTGCTGATGCCTGTATACAATAACGCGAGGCATCTCCGGCAAGCAGTCGAGAGCATTCTTCAGCAGACCTATACCGACTTCGAGTTCATCATCATTAACGATGGGTCGAGCGACAACTCACAGGCCATTCTTGAAGAACTCGCAGCCAAGGACGCTCGCATTCGCCTCGTGAGCAGGCCCAATACCGGTTACTGCCGCGCGTTGAACGAAGCGCTGGGCTATGCGCGCGGTGAGTTCATCGGCCGGATGGACGCGGACGACATTGCCATTCCGGACCGCTTTGAACGGCAAGTGGCGTATCTCCGCGCGCATCCGGAGTGCGTGGCCGTCGGCGGGCGCGTGCTCCTGATGGATGACGTAGGCGTTCCACTTTGCGAGATGTGTCAGGAGCAGACGCACGAGGCAATCGACGCGGCGCATATGGCCGGACGCGGAGGGACTATCGCGCATCCCGCCATGACCGCGCGCAAGAGCGCCATGGTAGCCATAGGCGGCTACGATGAGTCCTACGATTTTGCCGAAGACCTGGACTTCTTTCTACGGATGGCCGAGTATGGCCGTGTGGCGAATCTGGACTGCGTCGTGTTGCGCTACCGGCAGCACTTGGCCAGCATCGGGTATACGAAGTCCGAGATTCAGCAGCGTAGCGCGCTGACGGTGCTGAAGGCCGCGTACAAGCGGCGGGGGCTGGAGTTGCCAGCCGAGATCGAATCGCGTCCTGTGGAAACGTCCAGCGCGGCCCAGGTTCACCGCAAGTGGGCGTGGTGGGCGCTGGATGCTGGGAATCTGCGCGGCGCTCGCAAGCACGCTTGGTTGGCGTTCCTGCGCGAGCCCTTTAGCGCCGATTCATGGCGCGCCTTGTTCTGCGCGCTCCGGGGACACTGAGGCCATGCGCATCACGTTTGTGTTGCCTCCAGTCGGGATGTCAGGGGGGATCCGCGTGATCGCCATGCACGCGGCAGTGCTCGCCGCGCGGGGACATCTGGTCACGGTAGTGCATCCCCCTAGCCAACAACCTTCATTCAAGCACCGGCTACGCCGATTCCTGCAAGGGGACGGGCTGATACGCCATCCTCGTATGTATCCATCGCATTTGGACGGACTGGCGCTCGATCGGAAAGTGCTTGACGTCTACCGGCCGGTGATGGCGGTCGATGTTCCTGACGCCGATGTGATCATCGCCACGTGGTGGGAGACCGCCGAGTGGGTGAATGCGCTGCCTCCCGAGAAGGGGACGAAGGTGTACTTCCTTCAGGGACTCGAAACGCTGGAAGGGCAGCCTGCCGACCGCGTGAAGCAGACGTGGTCGTTTCCCATGCACAAGATTGTTGTGTCCGAATGGCTCGCGGGGATTGCACGCGAGACCTATGGCGACGCGGACGTGTCGATCGTTCCAAACAGCGTGGACCTGTCGCTCTTTCACGCGCCGCCGCGCGGGAAGCAGATTGTGGGCACGGTGGGGTTCATGTACACGTTCTTGCCGTACAAAGGTTGCGACACGATCGCGGAGGGCGTGGCGTTGGCCCGGATGGCAATTCCCGAATTGAAGGTCGTGGCATTTGGTGTGGCCGATCCCGATCCCAATGTTCCACTACCGCCGGGCACGGCCTACGAAAAGTCCCCTCCGCAGGAGCGCATCCCCGCGATCTACTCCTCGTGCGATGCATGGCTTTCTGCGACCCGTTTCGAGGGTTTTGGATTGCCAATCCTCGAAGCGATGGCGTGCCGGACGCCGGTGATCGCGACGTGCGCCGGCGCGGCCCCTCAATTGCTCGCGGATGGCCGCGGAATCCTCATAGAGCAGGAAAACGCTGAAGCGATGGCCGAGGCAATCATCCGAGTCTGCCGCATGCCCGACGCGGAGTGGCGTGAACTTTCAGAGCGCGCCCACGAAAAGGCCGCAAGCTACACGTGGGATGACGCTGCGGACCTTTTTGAGAAGGCACTGGCGCATGCCGTCTCGGCGCCGCACAAGGCGTCACCGCTATGAGCGCGCAGGAGCAGGGGACCACATTCGTCGCCGTGATGCTGTTCGGGTGGCCCTTCTTGCTGATCGTCCTCTACCTGTTCCTGCCGCCGTTGCGCGCGACGATTGCGGCGTTCATCGTAGCGTGGCTGTTCCTCCCTATTGCCGAATACCGGTTCCAGGGTCTGCCCGAATACAACAAGATGACGGCGACCTGCCTCGGGGCGTTTGCAGGCACCATTCTCTTTGATATCAACCGCATCGTCCGGTTCAGGCCCAAGTGGGTGGACTCCGCGGCGATTGTGTTGTGTCTTTGTCCCATCGCATCATCGCTTTCCAATGGGCTCGGCCTGTACGATGGGCTCTCGGAGAGTCTGCTGCTCATCATTCGGTGGGGATTGCCGTACTTCATCGGCCGTATTTACTTCAGTGATCTGCGCGGTCTCCGCGAATTGGCGATAGGCATTTTCATCGGCGGCCTAATCTATGTGCCCTTGTGTTGGTACGAGCTGCGATTCAGTCCCCAGCTTCACCGGATGTTCTACGGATATCACCAGCAAGGGTTCGCGGCGACCATCCGGTTTGGTGGGTATCGCCCCACGGTCTTCCTGCAGCACGGGCTGATGGTCGGCATGTGGATGGTAACGGCCGCGCTCGCGGGTCTCGCCCTGTGGCGGTCGGGCAACCTGACGCGGATGTTTGGGGTGCCAATGGGCTTCTATGTAGGGGCCATTCTGGTCACCGCCGTGCTGTGCAAATCCACCGGGGCCGTTTTGCTCCTCGGCATGGGGCTGGTCGCCCTGGCGCTAATTCAATACATGCACACGTCCTGGCCGGTCAGGGGTCTCGCCGCGCTCTATCTCGCTTACGTCGCCGTGCGCGTAAGCGGCTTGTGGCATGCGGGCCAACTGGTGACGCTCGCACGAGCCCTGTTTGGCGAGGATCGGGCCTTCTCTCTGAGCGTGCGGATCTTGAATGAAAACATTCTTGTGGCGCGTGCCTTGCAGCACGCGTTCTTTGGATGGGGCGGGTGGGGACGCTCCCGCATCTTCAACGAAGTTGGCCAGGACATCACCATCACCGACAGCCAATGGGTGATCCGCTTTGGTCAGAATGGGCTTGTCGGGCTCGTGGCCATGGCCTTGATCATTCTGGTTCCATGTTTGCTCCTGGAACGCAAGATCAAGCCACGCCTGTGGACGCACCCGATGGCAGCGCCCGCCGCGGCCTTCGCCGTCATCCTTTGCCTGTGGATGATCGACAATACCGTCAACGACATGTTCAATCCGATCTACGTATTGGCGGCTGGGGGATTGGCGGGTCTACCGCGAATTGTGGAGGTGCCGGCGCCAGGCAGAGTGGCAGCGCCTGAGGTAATGCCGCGCGTCACGAAAGACGACCGCCGCCGCGAACGGAAGATGTTTGGCCCGCCCCCCTCAGGGTAGGTAGCGTTTGATCAGTTCGCTGCGTTCGCGAAACACGGTGGCATCATTGAAGCGTCTTCCGTTTGCGCCCGCTTCCGCGATCAGGTTGGACAGACGCGCGCGGTCCGCCGCCAATTGGACCAGCGCATCGCCGAGCGCCCGCCAATCTCCTGTGGACACGAACACGCCGCCGCCATGCCCTTGGACAAGATCCGTCGCGAAAGCGTTGCCGTACCCGGCGATGGGCGTGCCCGAAATGAGAGCTTCGAGAAGACAGCGGGGCGATTCGGGCGTGAGGTGCGTGAAGAGCAACAGGTGCGCATCGCGCAGGGCGGCGAGCACCGCGGCGCGATCGGACACGAAGCCCGGCGTGTCCAAGGATTCGCCGAGGCCAAGTTCCCTTGCGAGCGCGCGCATCTCTTCCAGCAGGGGACCATCCCCGAGCCACTTCGCTCGCAACGCTGCGCCCCGGTCTCGTGCGTGCGCCAGCGCGCGCACCCAGTCCAGCGGGGCCTTGATGCCCGTGACCCTGCCCACGTAGCACACGCGCAACGCCGGATCGTGCAGCGCATGCAACGCCTTGTCCGCGTACTCGGCTTCCGAGATGGCGTCTTCGGGTTTGGTGTGCACGTCGTGGATGTTGTGGCTGTTCGCGCAATACGGGCTGTAGGCCTGGTAGCAGTCGTAGCCATGCCACAACCCCAACGTGCAACGCCGGACGATGCCCCGGTGATACCGCTGCATGACCGGCGCCTCGATGCGCGCACGCAGGCGCCGCAACCGGCCGTGTCCTGCGGCTGAGCGGACGCTGAACTCATGTGCGACATTGTCGGTGTGCACCGCGTAGGAGCGTCCTTGCCACATGGCCTCACGCGCTGCGACGGAGGCCCAATCTCCCGCCAAGCCGTAGAATGCGAACTGCAGGTAACGGCACCGGGCGATGCAGTCGCCAAGAGTGCGGCGCGTCCGCGAGTATGTTTTCAGAAAGGTGGCCCAGCGATACGCCCACGGTAAGGGGACGAACTCCACGCGGTCGCGGCACGGGAGCGCGGAGACATCCACCCAAGCCGACGAGCCGTCCGCCTGCACCAGCGATTCGGGAATCACCGGCACGGCGATCACCAGAGAGGCGAAATTGTCGGCCCAGCGCTCGACGCCATTGCACGCCTGCGCCTCAAACAACACCACGCCATCGCAAATCCGCACCGGCACCGGCAGCACCAGGAGCATGCTGTCGTCATCGGGCTGGATATCAAGCTGCGTCATGCCTCAGATAGTACCGCTTTGGCACACGAACGCGCGAGGTGGCAGCGCGCGCGAGGTGGCATGGGCATCCCTGCCCATGGTCTTCTATTCACACGAACGCAGCGGTGCCCCGTTCGAGGAGGAACGCAGGCCAACGAGTCCAGAGATGAAGATGAGGAGATCGTCCACAGATTGCGCAGCACAACTGAGCCGTAGCCAAGGAAGAGGGCTGTCCGCAGAGGGCACAGATAAACGCAGATAATGCGTTGGAACGCGAATGAAAGCCAATGGACGCGAATGAACGCCAATGGACGCGAATGGACGCCACTACGGGAGGGAGATTTGCCGAGACTACGTGCGGTCCCTCTTGAGGCCTGAAGGGCCGGCGCCATACTAGCCCAGGGCAGAGCGAAGCGCCGCCCTGGGTACACGGCACCCCAGTTCTTGAGCGCTGAAAGTGCGGCAACCTTCCACGGCCGTCAGAGTATCTGCCATTTGGTGCGCGGAGCACAGGGGCACGGGCGTCCCGCCCGTAATTGAAATGCACCCCAACGCAAAGGTTGCGGAGTTCGCGGAGGAACGCAGAGAATCGAAAGGGACGGCATTCTGGTACTGCCTCGCTCTCCGAGCGCGGCAGCCAATCGCCTTGCTTTGCAGAATGACAGGACCTTGTTCCTCGCCTCGAATCCACATCTGTCGAATGAAGCACACCGCGAAATTGCCAGACCTCCGCTTTCCGCCGTCCCTCCGGGACTGGACGGAGGGGAGGACCGTTTACCCAGGACTCGAAGTCCTGGGCTACTAACTTGCAGGATCTCAAAGAGGTTACGCGCATTCCATGCGGCTTTCGAACTAAGTTGGCCTACAGTCGCATGCACCAGAAGTATATTGGCCTTTCAGTCCGTCAAAGCGCGGACATGCATCTGAAGCCCTGGTAAGGGCGCAGGCATGTAGTCACGGGTGGAGCCGAAGGCGGAACCCGTGGATGGACGCGGCACCTCACGATCAAGCCCAAGCGTGGGCGGGGGAAGTCCAAGCGGCTGAGGCCGGTCCAATTCAACAGGAGCGCTGGAAAGGTACCTAAAGAAGTGATATCGGAGCCGTGGCGAAGAATCCTGCGCCCCGCTGGGGCTTTCGTAACGAGAGGGCACGCCAACCCCGGGCTGCGCCTGCGGCTCCACCCGGGGCTATACACCTGCGCCCTTGCCAGGGCTTATGATCAAAGAGGTGCGGGGCAGACGATACAGGCCGTCAGGTCGATCTCTTGAATGAAGCGCTGTGCTGTCACGCCGCAGGCGTGAAAAGCGAGGCAGTACTGAGGAGCGTTCCGCTCTCGCGATTCTCCGCGATTCTCTGCGTTCCTCTGCGGACTCTGCGCCTCTGCGCTTGAGTTGATTGAAGACCATGGGCAGGGATGCCCATGCCACCTCTGCACCTCCTTCCCGAATCGGTGTCATCGGTGAAATCGGTGGACAACTCTCCTTGTTTGGTTGCGGCTCTGCCGCGCTGGGCTATCGTCAGTTGTCCCTACGGGACACAGGATGCGGAGCGGTGGGCAAATGACGGGCATGTGGCGCCGGAAAGCGGGGACGGCAAACAGGTCCTCCGGAGCTGCCAGGAGGCCTGAATCACAGGATGGCCAGAGTCCGCTGGTCCTTGCGATCACGTCCTCTTGAAACACGCACTCACGCCCACAGACCGGAAACACGCATCAGGTCCCGCGCCTCCCCGGAATGCCCCGCACCCCCAGCAACCCCCAACGCCCCCGAAACGCGAATAGCGTAGACGCGGCTTGCAGCCGCGTTTCTTGCATCCTCAAGACGCGCCCGCAACGGCAACAGCCCCTCAATCCCCGATTTGGTGATGCAGTTCAGGCACTTGCGCATCCCGACCCAATACGCTACTATCGAAGGGGTTTTCCCCCGCCCAACGTCGTCGAAAACTGGGCGGAGTGGTTGCACAAAGAGGACGAAACCCATGTCGTCGATTACACACGCTGTTAAAGGCATACCGGATGCACCTGCGGCGACGCGACGGGCGTGGTCGGTGTTCCAGTTGGAGAAGCTGCTGGGTCGCTCACTCCGCCTCGAAATCTGGGGCCGCGAACCCATATCGCGCAATGAGATGGGAGAGATGGTAACTCGTGGCTTGTCCTTTGTCTCTCCTGTTTTGCCGTCCGCGGGAAATAACAGATGACGACCATAGCCAGCTGGCACGTACAAGGAGGGCATGATGGGCAAGATCACTACATCAGCCAAACGCACAATTATTGAGGATTTTGCCAAGGAGATTCGCGAAAGGCGAATGCAAACGGCAAAACCGTCGGTTAGCGTTATCAACTTCCGAGACGACAGGTTGGGGGGCACTGAACGACCAATCTACCAAGTTCCCATCGATATTCTGCGATTCCGCAAAGACAACGGACGCATCGCGTCCGACGTTTTGGATTATGAGACGAACAAAGGGATACTGAGGGAAACCGATGATGTGGCTCAGGAGATTCTCAAGGGCTTCCTGAAAGAGAAGGATCCGGAAAAGACTGCAGATCTGCGGAAATCAATGATGCACGCCGGCCAACAAGAGCCCGCCATTATCACGTGCGATGGATTTCTTATTAACGGCAACCGCCGCAAGATGGTGATGGAGGACCTCCACCGGGAACACCTGGACAATCAGGACTACGCATACATGAAGGTTGTGATTCTCCCCGGGGAGGGTGAAGAGGGAGGGCCTCCCACGCTTGTCGAAATCGAGAAGCTTGAAAACCGTTACCAGTTACAGAGCGATGGTAAGTCTGAGTACTACGGATTTGATCGTGCTCTTTCTATTAAACGTAAGGTCAGTATCGGGCTTTCCCTCGAAGAGCAGCTTCGGGACGATCCGCGGTATGCGGGGATGACAACCGCTGATATCGAGAAAGAGGTCAGAGAATGCGAAAGGAAGTTTCTCGAGCCATTGGCTTGCGTTGACAAATATCTCAAGCAATTTCGGCGTGAAGGGCAGTATCGGACCATCTCAAGTGGAATGTCAGATCCCGAAGGCCGATGGCAGGCATTTATTGACTATAGCAATACATATAACCGCCATTTTCGCAATCCGAAGAGATTGATTGAGCTTGGCATTGAGGAAGACGAGATCGGTGAAATTGAAGAAGCCGCTTTCGATATAATCAGGCTTCGGCACCTTCCAGATCTGCCCAAAGTGCACGTAATCATGCGAGATCTCCCTAATTTTTGTCGCACTAAGGAAGGCAAGAAGGAAATTAAAAAAATCGCGAAGGAGGTTGAACCTGTACTGCCTCGCGATCAATGTTTTGATCCGCAGGGGAATCCACTGTCTGCGGACGCAGTCGATATGAAGTGGGCAGCAAATAACAGGGAAGCTATCATTTACCACACGAAGAAAGCGTCCCAATGTCATGAGACGTTGAAAGAGAAAGAAACCCCTATCGAGCTTCTCGACGCTGCTTACAAGAAATTGACACATGAAAACATGGACGTAACTGCCATTGCAGTTGCAGACTACAAGAAAGCGATGAGACTGGCCGCTCAGATCCAGAGGGAGGCCAAGAACATCGAAACGCAGATTTACCACCAGGACAAAGACTACAAGAGGCTGGTACAGGAAAAGGGATGATTCGCATTTCTGTGGAGAGTGGTTGTTTGGTGCTGAAAGCGTGTGACGACGATTTGGCGCCGCGTCACGAGAGTCAGCTGGCCTTTTGGGGATTTGAGTTTAATCCAGTGACAAAGCTCTTCCGCTCTCCCGAGGGACGAGCAGCGGAACTTGCGGTCAAAGTCACGGCCTATCTGGCGCGCTGTGAGCGCCCGTTTGTGGTTGAGCCGCCTGCGGAAGCATTTGTATTGGAGCGCAGAGACGCGGATCTCAAGCTTCAGCAATGCGTGGATAGGGGCCGTCAGTTTAAGAACGCCGGACTGGACTATACGTCTTCAACGGACTTCTTAACCTTCCTTAACGCAAGGATTCCGCGAAAGCTGAAAGAGCATCAGTGCAAAGCTGCTCTGCATCTTCTCGCAGTCGACAATGGGGCAAATTTCTCAGTTCCCGGAAGTGGCAAGACCACAGTCGTCCTTAGCGTCTTCCAGCATTTGAGGGAGCGCGGAGATTTGGATGCACTCTTCGTTGTAGGGCCGCCGGCCTGCTTTGGCCCATGGAGAATGGAATTTGAGGAAGTGGTTGGTAGGCCCCCGTCGTATGTAATACTTGCTGGTGGAGATGTCGATGACCGTCGAGGTAAATACCAAGTCAACAAAGACTCTGTCTGCGAGCTGTACCTCACCTCGTATCAGACGTTACAGCGGGACTGGGAACAAGTGCGTTTGCTGTTTAAGTATCAAGGCATACGGTTCTTCTTCATTATGGATGAGGCTCACTATATCAAGCAGGTCAATGGCGCCTGGGCGACTGCCGCTCTTAACGTCGCACGTTACGCCGAGAAGCGCTGCATACTCACCGGTACACCGTTTCCCCGGAGCTATTCTGATGCATTCAATCTGTTCGAGGTGCTTTGGCCGGAGTCGGCTCCGATTTCTGAACGCCAGAAGCATAAGATCCAGTTCCTTTCTCAAAAGGGAGACTTTGCGGAAGCGTCGATGGTACTGGAAGAGGCAGTGGCACCCTTGTTTTACCGGGTAAGGAAAGAGGACCTAGGGTTGGCTGCGCAGCGCTTCCATGCCCCCATAGAAGTCGAGATGCATAGTTATGAGAAACGTGTCTATGACGCTATTCTCGATAAGATTTGTCATGCGTCTCAGTCCGACTATTTTCGCGACTTAGAGGTCACCATGCGTCTGCGCCGAGGTCGGATCATGCGCCTGCGCCAATGCGTTTCCTATACTGCGCTTCTCGGGACTGCCATTGAAGATTACAGCGAGGATCTGCTCGAAGGCAGCCATTCGCTGGCGGACGTCATCCGGCGTTACGATGAGCTAGAAGTCCCGGGGAAACTGGACGCACTATTGGGTCTTGTGCAAGACCTTCGCAAGCAAGGCGAGAAAGTAGTGATTTGGTCCAACTTTGTGCGGACATTGGAGTTGATTCGGGACACAATACATAAACTCGGAATTGGAGTAGGGCTAATCTATGGAAAGACGCCGGCCGAAAACGTAAATGTTTGTGAAGAGTTGTCACGAGAAGGGATCATTAGGGAGTTTGTGCGTCCAGACAGTGGTATTGATGTTCTCGCTGCAAATCCAGCTGCTTGCGCAGAATCAATATCGCTTCACAAAACCTGTTCGCATGCAATCTATTATGACCTCTCCTACAACTGCGCACAGTACGTGCAGTCCCTTGACCGAATCCATCGCGTTGGCGGTTCGGAGGATAAGGAGGCGCATTACCACTTTCTTCAGTACAGAGATTCACTCGATCAGGACGTTTTTGCCAATCTGCAAGGCAAAGCGGCCAGGATGAGCAAGATTATCGACCAGGACTATCCCATCTACTCCCTGGACATGTTTGGAGATGATGAAGAATTAGAGGCATATGCGAGACTCTTTGGAAACACCTAGTGTTTTTGAGGGCGTCACGGTTCGGGACGCCATAACAGTGATCAGGACGCTGGAGAAAGCCGAGCTGCGAACGGAACCCCACATCAGGAGGGTGTTCTCCAGGAGCGGACAAGGTTTTGATGCGGCGCTAGGTTTCTTGGTCAGTGTTGGCGTTGTGAATCGGAGTGAAGGGGGGCTCTCTCTAAGCACTGACTTACCGGATGATGCCGAAAAGGTGTGTTGCGTGTGGCTTTTATCAGCCATTCTCAGAGTTCACAATAAATATAGAACGGAGATCTTCCGTTATCTGCGAAAATATCGAGTTGATGAAGGTGATCTTGTGTACGAGGCGGCGGTGGATTGTCGGTCCCGCGAGAGTGCTGTACGCAATTTCCTGATGGAACTTGGAATTGTGGAACTTTCAGATGAAGGGTCGCGCCACCGGGTTTCCCGCGACTATATTTCGCTCTACGCTCAAGCAGTGGATGCAGGTCGAAATCTCTCACCCGCCTCATTCGCGGAATCGTTGGTCTGTAAGGATGCACTTGGCCTCACGGCTGAGAAGGCGGTTGTCAGTTATGAAAGAGACCGCCTTGGTATGGGATTAGCAGATTATGTAGACCATGTGTCTCTGCGCAATGCCGCCGCGGGCTACGACATTCGTAGTATTAGTCTCTCGAATGTCCGAGAGAAGATTCCACGATACATCGAGGTGAAGGCAGTGTCCACGGAATCTGTGAGCTTCTATTGGACTCGCAATGAAATCGCTGTGGCGAAGAAGCTTGGAGACTTTTACTTTCTTTACCTCGTGCCGATTAGCGCGACTGGCGCTGTTGATGTGTCATGCATACATATCATACCGAATCCGCACAAAGCAGTGCTTCAATCTAAAGATGAGTGGATCACTGAATCGGATGTAATTCGTTGTTTCACGCGGGGACAGCACAATGCATTTGGAGTTAAGCAGCATGGATGATGCCTATTTGACACCAACCCACAAGGAGGCTTCTCTGAATGCAAGACCGGTTAAGGCTCCTTTTGGGTACTACGGGGCCAAACTGCGACTCGCGAGACAGATCGTCGGCACGTTGCCCCCTCACAACGCTTGGGTCGAAGGATTCTGTGGCTCTGCAGCGCTCACACTCGCGAAGGATCCAGCACCCATCGAAGTTATCAATGATCTCGACGGTGAAATCGTTAATCTTTTTGAGCAACTGCGTATCAATTCAAAGGACTTGTGTGAAGCCATATCACTGACACCTTACGCAAGGGAGGAATTTCAAGCTGCCCGAACGCCGAAGAGCGGACTTGACCCGCTGGAAAAGGCTCGTCGTTTCCTGGTTGCGACAATGATGACAGTAAACGCTACGACCGGGGTGGGTTGTTGCGGTTTCTCTTTCTCGCAGTCATACTCCCGCGAAGGCAAAGAGGCACGCGTAAATCGCTGGTATAACCTGCCTGAAAGACTTGCCAGGGTAGTTGAACGGCTTCGAGGAGTTCGAGTGGAGAATCGGGATGCCCGTGAGCTTTTGGGCATGTTCAGAGACCGACCTGCAACACTGATTTATCTTGACCCTCCTTACTTTACGAAGCGTGACCACGGCTACGTGATTGACGCGAAGGATCGAGGATTCCATGATGAACTTCTCAAGGAGTGCACGAAGGCGAGATGCATGCTCTTGATCAGTGGGTACCAGAATGAGTTATACGACGAAATCCTCACCCACAAAGCGGGATGGAGGAAGTCAAAAATCGAGACACATACGACGGACACTGCAGGCAGATCATATGCGCGGACAGAAGTCCTTTGGATGAATCGCAACTACGTGAAGGCGGCCAGCTTGGGTAGGGTTCCGATACGGTTGACCAAGGATGAACTGCGCGATAACAAGGTGAATCCCAGCAGAAAGCGGTAGAGTAGGGAAGAGGACATCCAGGAAGAACAGGTGATGACGAATAAGCGTCAAAGAACGTGAGAACATTAGGTGGTTACGTGCTGGTCCTTCCCTCCGCACTCATGATCGCAATCTGACTGCGCATATTGCAGTAGCAAGTATCAACTATTCAGGAGGCAGAGCTTTTCCCTCCGCGTTTCCCGCGGCCCTGTCCATGCGCTCCTGCCAATCCTTCAGGGACTCCACGCGCCAGGTATTCACCGTCTTTGCGCCGGGGTATTTGCCTTCGGTGAGTTGGGGTCGAGGGAGTCGGTCCAGTGGTGGGGGGGGAGCGGAGGACCAATTACACTGGTTCAAGAGGCGAACGCGTGAGGTGGCATGGGCATCCTTGCCCATGATCTTCGATTCGTATGAAGGCAGAGACACGGATTGAGCAGAGCAACGCAGAGAAATAGCTGGAGAGGGATTCTCTGTGTTCTCTCCGCGTCCGACCCTGCTCTTCGGCCTTCATGTTGGTCTGAATTCAAGATCGCGGGCAGGGATGCCCGTGCCACCTCTTCAGAGTCTATCTCTTGAATCGGTGAAATCGGTGGATAACTCTTCTCGTTTGCTTGCGGCTCTGTCGCGCTGCTACCGTCCCGACGCCCTGTCCATGCGCTCTTGCCAATCCTTCAGGAACTCCACGCGCCAGATATTGACCGTCTTTGCGCCGGGGTATTTGCCTTCGGCGAGTTGGGGGTCGGGGGAGTCGGTCCAGTAATTGGGGCCGTGGTCTGTCTTGACGAAGCTGCCGCCCCAGTGGGGAGCGGTGGGGTCGTTCGGGTCGCCTTTGAGGAGGTACAGCACGGAAGGGGAGTCGCCCATCTTGATCGCGTCGAGTTTCTCGACGAGGAAATCGCCGAGCGCGCCGTGTCCACGGACGTGTTGATCGAGGAAAGTCTTATTGTCCCACTCACCGGACTGGTCTCCGCCGACGTACATCCCGCGGAATGTTGAGTCGGACTCGATCAACCACAGGTCGGGATGCTCATTGAACAAATAGTTGCGGGAGGCGCGGTCGTTTGCGGTATTCCAGGAGCCGATCGAATAGACGCGCAGCTTGCTCTTGATCGTGGGGTCGTCGTGAACGGCCTGGGCCACGTCCGTAATCGAACCCCACACGAGCACGTACAAGGGCCGCTCGTCGCTGGCGTGCGCGCGTTCAATGATCCAGCGGGACCCTTCGGTGGGCTGGCTGAACCCTTCCGCGGGCGCGGGATCGATCGCGCCCTGTTTGACGAGAGTGCGAAGATGCTCCGGCGTTGGATACTTCTCGGAAGCCTTGCGCAGGTTGGGGAAGTCCTCCTCGTAGGCGTCGATGGTGGCGTGGATGTGTTCCGCGCGCCCTTGCTTGGGCGGAGAGGAAATCAGGCCTTCCACATCGAAGAGGTCCGCATAGATGAGGAAATGCACCATCGATTGATAGTCGTCGGGGTCGGAACCGCCGATGTCGCTGGAGACCACGACGCGGAAGCGTTCGCCCATGACGGCGCCGTGGTCCATGCCGGGGGTGGCGTCTTGGGCTAAGGCGGAGGGGAGGAATGGGAATGATGGGATAAATGGGAGGAATAGCAGCAACGTGATGAGTGCGGGGCGCGCATGCGGCAGACGGCGTGTTGCACAGGAGCCCTTTGTTGGTGGTAGGGTTTGAAAACGCGTGTGCGGACCTTGCGCTGTCATCATGAACTCTGTGCTCCTTTGTGCTTTTGGGTGACGAGAGAAGAACATGGGCAGGATGCCCATGCCACCTCTGTTAATAGAATGATTCGGCTACTGCGGCCTTGCCGGACGGGGTCACGGCGACTTCAAAGATCTTGCCGCGGCGCGTACGGCGGATGAGAAACTCGAGTTCACCTTCCTTGTGCACCTCGTTGAGGGCGGGCAGTCTGCCCATGCGGGCGATGAGCCACGCCGAGGTGCTGCCCTGGGCTTCCGGGAGCGTGACGCCGAGGGCGTCCGCCAATTGCGCGATGGGGAAGCCGCCGCCGACCATCCAGGTGCCGCCGCTGAGCGCGTGGAGCATGCGTGGCAGGCGGTCGAACTCATCCTCGAGTTCGCCGACCAGTTCTTCGACGAGGTCCTCCATCGTCACCAGCCCCAGGGTGCGGCCATCGTCCGAACGCACAATCGCCATGTGCACGTGCTCTTCGACAAAGGCTTTCAACAATTCCGCCGCCGGGGACTCGGGGGCCACGTAATGGACAGGCCGGATGATGCCGCGCAGGCTGGGGTCTCCCGGATTCGTGCGCGCCCGGTAGATCATCTCCTTGAAGTTGACGTAACCGAGGACCGCATTCTTGTCGTCGCCTTCGATGATCGGGAAGCGCGTGTGCGGATCGAAATGTGCCGTCAACACGGCATCGGTCATTGTTTGATTAGTCGAGAGGAAGGTGATCTGATCGACCGGGAGCATGACCTCCTCGGCGCTGGTGACGGAGATATGGGCCGCGCTCTTGATGATGTTATCCTCGTGCGGCCCGATGAGATTGCTGATCCGCGCCATGCCAGCCATGGTGGCGATGTCCTCGAGCGCGCCGGACTGCGGGTGGTCCGCACCTCTGCGGCCTTCGAAAGGGCGATTCATCCACCGGATCACGAAGAGCACGGGGGACATCAGCCGCACCGTCGTCGCCAAGGGGACGGCAATGAAAGGGGCGAGGCTCGTGTTATACCGCACCCCAAGCGTTTTGGGCAGGATCTCGGTGAACTGCAGGATCAGAAACGAGAAGACCAGCGAAAAGACCGCCAGCCACTGTGCACCGAAGAGACTCTCGAACTGAGCCCCGGCAACAGTCGCACCGACGGTGTGGGCCAGCGTGTTGATGATGAGGATGACGGCAATGGGGCGCTGAATTTCCGTCTTGTGCCGTTGCCAGGCGCGGGCCGCGACGGGATACCGCTCGGCCAGCGCGGCGATGTGAAGCGGAGTCAGGCTCAAGAGCACGGCTTCGAGCAGGGAGCATGCCGCGGATAGGAGTAGGGCGACGGCCATGCTGGTGATTAGGACGGTCATAGTGAGAGCACTCCCGGAAATGTAATCAAAACATATCTTTGTTTTATAAAGTACTTGACAAGTGCCGCCCCGCGTGCTATAGTCGTCTCATGAACGCGACCAAAATGCCGCCTTCTCCCCAAAATGAGCCGGTCGGGCTCCATCTCCACGCCATGGACAATCTGCGGTTTATCCGCGAAACCATGGAACGGTCCACTTCGTTCACGGCTGTTCCGGGTTGGGGCACCGTGGCGATGGGCGGAATCGCGTTCTTGGGAGCCCTCCTCGCCTGGCTTGCCCCGAATCCGTTCTGGTGGCTTGCCGCATGGGTGGCGGCCGCTTGCCTCGCGGTTACGATTGGCGCCCTCACGATGGCATGGAAGGCGCGGCAAGTCAACGAATCGCTTTTCGCCGGAGCAGGCAGGCGTTTCACCTTGGGGATGATTCCCCCGATCGCGGCGGGGTTTGTGCTTACCCTGGTCTTTCTGAAACTTGGCCATTTCGACCTGATGCCCGGGACCTGGCTTATTCTGTACGGCGCGGCCATCGTCACGGGCGGCGCATTCAGCGTGAGGCTCGTGCCCGTGATGGGATTCTGTTTCATGCTCTTGGGGGCATTGGCCTTCGCCGCGCCCACGGCTTGGCTGGACCTCATGATGACCGCGGGGTTTGGTGTCGTTCACATCGTTTTCGGAATCATTATCGCGAGGCGCTACGGTGGCTAGACACAGCACAGCGCGTGAGACGCGCGACACGGGGCAGGGCGTGGCCCGCAAGCAGACGGAGTCCAGCGTCGCACCAGAGAAGGTGACGGCGACAAGTCTGGACCGGATCATTCATGAACGCATGCGGCTGGCCGTGGTGAGCGCGCTGGCGGTTAACGCGTCCCTGAGTTTCAACGAGCTGAAGCGCATCCTGAAGACCACCGACGGTAACCTGAGCGTGCATGCCCGCAAGCTGGAAGAGGCCGGTTACGTCGAATGCTCGAAGTTCTTCCAGGGGCGAGTTCCGAAGACGGAGTACCGCCTGACAGCAGAAGGGCGGCGTGCGTTGGAACGTTACCTTAGCCATATGGAGACGCTGATTCGGCGGGTCCGGGAAGAGGAGCATGAATAGGATGAGCTTGGTTCCCGGCGGGTAGGAAGAAGGGTGGTCTCTCTTTTTTTGCCCATCGGCTTTGTAGTGAAGAGTACTTTTCGGACCGAACCCGCGCATGGAGGATACTGTATGGATACCAGTTCGTCGGCCGCTTTCCCGCTGCATGTCGCCATCATCATGGACGGGAACGGCCGCTGGGCCGCCGCACGGAACCTGCCTCGCAGCCTTGGCCACCGCGAAGGGGTGAAGGCGGTGCGCCGCGTCGTCGAGTGCGCCCCCGACTTGGGCGTTGGGGTGTTGACCCTGTTCGCGTTTTCCGTGGATAACTGGCGGCGGCCCCGGCGGGAGGTGGGCGTCATCATGGAACTGATGGCCGACTACCTGCGTTCCGAGACCGACCGCTGCGTGGAAAAGGGAGTCAGGGTGACCGTGCTGGGGTGCACGCAGGGAATCGCGCCAAACCTTCAGACGGCGATTCGCGAAGCGCAGGCCCGCACCGCACGCGGCACCGCCCTGTGGCTGCGCGTTGCCTTCAACTACTCCTCGCGCGACGCGATCCTATCCGCCGCGGCACGCTTCCGGCGCGACAGGGACCGCAGTAAGGCCGCGTTTTCAAAGCTGCTCGCGCAGGATGGTGAACGCACCGCGCCCGATGTGGACCTGCTGATTCGGACCGGGGGAGAGAAGCGCCTGAGTGACTTCCTGCTATGGGAGGCCGCATACGCGGAACTCCACTTCACGGATGTGATGTGGCCCGAGTTCGGTGAGGAAGACCTCACGTCCGCGCTTGACGATTTTCGCGGCCGGGAACGGCGCTTCGGCTGCGTGGGCAAGGCAGCCGTGGGGGCCACCGAGGCTGTGCCCGCCGGGGCGCTTGCGTGGCTGGAGTGACTTGGCGAGGCCGGACGTTCCGGAAACGGCGCCCCCGAGGCGCGAGGAAGAAGGGGACGGGTCCGACGGATTGGTCTGCAGCGCCCCCGCCGCGCCTATAAAAGCGCGCCCGACTTGGTTGTTGAGAACCGAGGCTGCGCAGAGCTGCCTCGCCGGGTGGCCAATTCCTATCGATTACAGTGAGGTATCCGCCGTCTCCCCGTGTCATAGCTGAAATCTCAGATTTGAGATCTCAGGACCCATCCAACGGGTTCCAGGAGTATCGGTCTGGGGGTCCCTTCTCGGCCATCCAGCGCATTCCCTTTCGTTTTCGCGGTTTATGCCACGTGACGATCTGCGCCCGGAATGATCGTTTTGGGCGCAAACTGGCATATACTGGGTACAAGAGCCACGTGGAGCGCGTAACACGGTGGAAATGCTTCAGGACACTGAACTCATGCTCAAAGTCCGAGAGGGGGACGAGTGTGCCTTCGCGGAGCTTTTCCGGAGGTATCAGCGCCGGTTGCTCGACTTCTTCTATGGCATGAACCGCGACGCGCAGTTGGCGGAGGACTTGTGTCTCGAGACCTTTGCGCGGGTATGGCATTTGCGCCGGAAGTACGCGGCCACGGGGTCGTTCCCGGCCTACCTCTTCACCTTCGCCAGGAATATCTGGCTGGAGAAATGCCGGTACCTGGGAAAGCAGTGGCGGCTGGGGTCCGCGCAGTCGGTCGAGGCGGACGGGCCGGACCTCCCGGCGGCGGTTTCGACGCATCCCGACGAAATGGCATCGCGATCCGAACTGGAGGAACGCATCCTGGAAGCGGTCGCGGGTTTGCCCGAGGAGCAACGGATGGTGTTTGTCATGCGGACCATTCAGCGGCTGTCGTTGGAGGAGATCGCGGCGGTGCTTCAGTGCCCGGTGAACACCGTGCGTTCACGAAAGCTGTTGGCGGTGAAGAAGCTCCGGGAGTCCTTGAGGGGTTTGTTGGTGTTGTAGAGGGTGGTGAGCCCGATGGCATTATTCAGTTTCATAACGAATCATCTGGAGAGTCCGGCTTATGCACTGCGAACAAGTGCGAGAGAAGTTCGTCGCCTACATTGACGACGACGTGCGTTTTACGGAACGCATCTGTGTGGAAGTCCACGTGGCACGCTGTTTTGCGTGCAAAGAGGAACTGGAGGAGCTGCAAAACCTCCAGGAGCTGTGCAAGACGGTAGTCCGGCACCCCGGCTCGGCTGGAAACCTGGAAGACCTTTGGCGCCGCATCGAAGAGCAGGAAGCGGCAGCGCGCTCGTCGCGTGTGTGGGGGGCGGAGAACTGGTGGAATGCCGCCACGAAGCTCGCCGCGGCGGCCGTGGTGCTGTTTGTCCTGGGCGTTACCTCACCTTTCGTGCGCGAGGCCCGCACGCTCGCCGAGCGGTTTCAGCAAGTCACAAGCGAGTCGGCGGAGCCAATCGAAGTGGCCCCATTGCTTTCGGCGCCCTTTGTGGCCCAGAAGAACCGGATCGAATCGGGTTTCCACATGGCCGACCACGAAGGGGAATCGGAGGTCTCCGTCCCTTCCGATGGGCGTCCCCGCAGTTAGTGATCGTGTCCCATCAGTGATCGTTTCCTCGCCACAGGCTCATTTCATGCCAGACGCCGCTTGACGCAGGCGGCAGCGGTGGCCGAGCCGGACCGGGGGTGCCGGAGGGATTCATACATGCTAGAGTACCGTTACAAAGCAGTGGATGAGCGTGGCAGGGATGTCAGTGGCACGATGGAAGAGGATTCCGCGGTCCGTGTCGTCGCCATTCTCCAAGAGCAGGGGTTGCAGGTTTCCTCCATCGAGGCGGTGACGCGCCCCGAGAACGGAATCCGGTCTGCCGGCGCGTTATCCTGGGAAGATGTCGACCTGTTTGCGCAGCAGTTGCTCGCGATTACGAGGAGCGGTTTGCCGCTCGCACCCGCGCTGAAAGCCGTCGCCCAGGAGTTGGGCGCGGGTCGTTTGAAAGATGCCATGGACGGCGTGCGCGGTTCGCTGGAATCGGGTCAGAGTCTTGAAGACGCGCTGGCCGCCAGGAAGGAGGCATTCCCGCCGGTATTTCGCGCCATCCTGTCGGCGGGCGAGCGATCGGGCAATCTTCCTGGCGTCCTTGAGAATCTGTGCGGATTCACCAAGCGGATGCTCGATACGCGAACGAGAATGCAGGAAGCTCTCGCGTACCCGGGGATGGTGATCCTCGTGTCGGTGCTGGTGCTGTTCTTCTTTCTCGCGCGGATCCTTCCGCAGTTCGGCGAGGTCTTCAAGGATTTTGGGGCCCAGCTTCCCGCGCTGACCCGATTCTGGCTGGACATCGCGTACGCGGTCAACAACAACCTGATGTTGCTGGTGAGCCTTATTGTTGTCGTGGTGCTGGGGGTATTCGTGGGAGCGCGTCTGCTGCGCCGGTCCGATTCCTATCGATACTACATGGACGCCGTGAAAGAACGGATCCCCGTCATCGGCCGCATCTACGTGACGAATACCCGCGCGCGGTTCTGCCAAACGCTGGGCACGTTGTTGCACGCCCGCGTGCCCCTCGCGGAGAGCATGCAACTGGCCGGCGCCACGGCCGACAACGCAGTTCTGGTGCGGGCGGTTTCGGCGGCGACCGCCTCCGTGTTGAAGGGATCGCCTATCGCGGTGTCGTTGGAGGCCACACAATACTTTGACCGCTCGTTCACCTGGCTTCTGGGAATTGCAGAGGAGCGTGGCGATCTGGAAGCGGCGCTCGTGAATATCGCGTCAACTTACGAAGAGCAGGCCGCGCAGAGTGAACGCACGGCGCTGGGAGTGCTTCCGCCCATCCTCCTGTTCTGTGTCGCGTTTATCGTCCTGACAATCATCGTCTCGATATACCTGCCAATCTTCACCCTGGCGGATGTAGTGAGCGGATCATGAACTGGAAGCAAGTGCTCAAAACGGATGTCTTGACGATCCTCCGGGGTTTCATGCCGCCGCACGAGTACTATGCGAGCCGGGGCCGCGTCTGGCGGGGACCCTGGTACCGGCGAAAGTACGCGTGGCGCAGGGATCTGATGACTGTGACCACGCAACTCGAGTCCATCGTGCGGTGCAATGCCCCCCTGGCGCCGGGACTCGAGATGGCGGCCTGGGACGCGCCTACACGCGGTGTGCGCCTCATTCTGCAGTCCATGCACGATGACCTCGTCGCCGGTAAGACCCTGCACGAGAGCATCGCCAGCCGGACGCTGTTCTTCCCGGCGTACTATGCGGACCTCATTAAGACGGGGGAGATGACGGGCACCTTGTGTCAAGCATTCCAACGCGTTCGCGATTACCTGAAGCTGAGTGCCGCGCGCTGGCGCTCCATCCGGAATTGGCTGTATTACCTGGGGACGGTCGGCACCGTCCAATTGCTCGTGATGCTCTTCCTGCTCGCATATGTCTTCCCGGAGTTCGGTGAGATGCTCAGGGATTTCGGCGCCCAGCCGCCGGCGACCTTTCTCATGTTGGAATCCATCGCGAATACGTTTTCGCACTGGTGGGCGCCGATCCCGGCGGTGCTGGCCGTCATCGCTCTGCTGATACCTCCACGGCTCTTGCCCTTCCCAAGGTTGCGCCGCCGCCGCACCAGTGTGTGGCGCGGGCTGGGCTCCATGTGCCCGGGCATAAGAGGGATCCTGCGGAAGTCCGACTTGGCCCATGTCGCGCAGGTGTTGGAGCGGCTCCTGGCCGCGGGCGTGCCGCTTAATGAGGCGCTTCAGGATTGCACGGAACTGGATTTGACTCCCGGCTTGCCCGAAGCGCTGCTTCGTGTGAAGGGCGCCGTGGAACGGGGATCGAGCCTCACGGGTGCGCTCCAGAGCGAGTCGCGGTTTCCGGAGTCATTCCGAACGCTGCTCGCCCTGGGAGAGTCTTCAGGGCATCTGCCCGCGGCCCTCGACCGCATATCCGATCTGTATCACCGGCAAACACTGAAGGCCACACGCATTGCCCTCGACATCGGCGGGCCATGTGGAGTGCTGGTACTTGCATTCCTGGTGCTGATCATCGAGGTGGCCGTCATGTCGACTACGGCACGAATGGCAGATGTGATTAACATGAATCTGTGAACCTTCTAGTGCGTCCCATTGGAGTTTAGTTGCGTATGCCTCGCCTGACGGTGATAGAGTCCTCCAGCCCGCAGTTGCCGGACCCGCACGCGCGCCTGACATTTCCCGCGCTGCAAGACGCGCTCGCGGCGTACATCGAGGCGCCTGCCGAAACCGGCGCGGTGGACGCGGTGGATTTGGCGCTCGCGCAAGCCGCCTTGCACCGCGCCAGCGACCTCTACTTCGAGCCATGGGATGACTGCCTCGCCTTGCGGTACCGCATCGATGGCATTCTTCACGATGTCGCCGTTCTGCCCAAGGCCCATCAGAGTCGCGTGATGGCCCGGCTCAAGATCCTGGCACGCATCGTCACGTATCAGCGCGACATGCCGCAGGATGGGCGCATCGAGCCGGAGGCAACGCCCTGCGGCAAGGCCATGCGGGTTTCCACCTTTCCTACCGTCAACGGCGAGCGAATCCTCGTGCGTATCCTGGATTCCTCCGATTCGCCCATGACGCTTGAGGAACTTGGGTTTGACGCATCGCTCACGGCGGCGCTTCGCGATCTGATATCGCGCCCGCAGGGCACGCTGCTGTTGACGGGGCCCAGTTCCAGTGGCAAGACGACCACCATCTACGCGCTGTTGCGCGAGATACTGGACAGGCGCAAGCCGGCCCCTCACGCCGTTACCATCGAGGATCCGGTCGAGTATCGCCTCGATCGTGCCGCGCAGACTGAGGTCAATCCGCATGCGGGCCTGACCTTTGAGGCGGCGTTGCGGGCGGTGCTCCGTCAGGATCCCGAGGTGATCATGTTGGGCGAGATCCGCGATTCGGCCACGGCGCACGCCGCCATCCAGGCTGGACTGACCGGCCACCTCGTGATCAGTACGATCCACAGCGGGACCGCCGCGGGAGTCTTCACGCGCCTCATCGACATGGGCGTGGAACCCTTCTTGGTGGCGTCCTCCGTGACCGGTGTATTGGCCCAGCGCCTTGTGCGCACCATCTGCCCCCACTGCGCCACGGAGGTTCTCCCGGATGAGAGGTTGCGCACGCAGTACGGCCTCGCAGGTGTGGATGGCCACTATCGTATGGGAAGAGGATGCGATCGCTGCGAAGGCATTGGATACCGCGGACGGACCGCCATTGGTGAGCTGATGACTGTGGATGAAACGATCGCGGAACTCATCCTCGGCCGCACGCGGACGGTGATCGTACACGAGGCTGCGCTTGCCCGTGGCATGAAACCTCTAGCACGTGACGGGGCGGAGCGGGTACGCAGTGGCGTCACAACGTTTGAAGAGTTGTACCGCGTGTTACCCGCGCCGGGCGCACGCGCAGAGGCGGAGTAAGCATATGAGCGCACGCAAGAAATGCCAGAAGCTGAGACAGGCGCGGCATGCCTGCCTGGGGGCATCCTATCTGGAGCTTACCGCGTCGTTGTTCATCCTATCCGTCGGGATTCTTGGGTCTTTTCAGTTATTCCATTTCACACTGGACCGGATGCGGGTCGTGAAAGAGGACGGTATCGCCATGCGCGCCGTACAGAACGAGATCGAGTGGCTGCGGGCGCGGCCGTTCGACGAGATCGCGCTGGGCGAAGGGCCTTTCGCGAGCAGCACGCCGGAGACCTCTCAACTGGTCAACGCGCAATCGCGCGTGAAGGTGGACCTCTTCAATCCAATGCAGCCCGATTTGAAGCGTGTGGAAGCGACTGTAACTTGGCGAGGAGACCAAGGGAGAACCGTCACGCGGACAGCGGTGACGCTCCTGGCCGATAAGCGAGCAACGCCATGACGACGCGCCTGTATAGACACTGGACCGGCCCTGCGGATGGCACGTCCGGCATGACCTTGGTGGAGTTGCTGGGCTACTGCGCGGCCTTGGCTGTGCTGGTCAACATTTGCGGCGTGGTCTTTGTTCAAAGTCAGCGGATGTCAGAAGTCGGAGAGGTCGCCCTGAAACGCCTGGAAACGCTTGCCGAGATCCAATCCGACTTCACCACCGCGGTTCGCGGCGCGCAGCGGATTGAGCCAGTTCTTGCGGGGTTCGCAAGCACGGCGGAAGAGGTGGTTCTGCTCCAGTGTCCCAAAGCTGGCGACGCGAGCACAGTACGCTTCGTGGTCTTCGGCCTGCGCCCGGGACAACGCCTTCATTTGACGGAATACTCCATGCGGGAAGGCGAATTGCAGTTGGAGCGCCACAAGGAATACCGGGTGGCGTTCGAGGTGGTTCAATTGTCGTATGCAACGCAGCCCGTGGAACAAGCGCGTGCGGTCACGCTGGATCTGCGTCTCTTCAAGGAGCGTATCGACAATCGAACGGGAGGCGGCGCCCATATCGTCGCCTCGCTGCGGGGCGAGGGAGGGGCGATCCTATGATCCGGACCATCCGTCAAATGGTAGAGCCCGAGCGGGGATCGGCCCTCGTGCTCACGGTGGTGGCACTCCTCATCGTGGCGGCCTTCTCGACCGCCTTGCTGATGAACTTTCACCGAACGCGTGCGCGCTCGACCGAGTCCGTACGCCACACGGTGTGCCTGAATCTTGCGGAGGCGGGCATCGACAAGGCCTTGGTGGAACTACGTCGGTATCCCGCCTATGTGGGCGAATCCGGCACGGAACTTGGCGAGGGGCGTTTCAGCGTTGAGGTGCTACCGGGGGCAGCACCCGGAGCCTATCGCGTTGTTTCGACGGCGGTCCTGGATGAGGCGCGACCCACGCAAACGCGGATTGCGGCGTTGGTGCGGTTCAGTCCCGGAGGCGATGCCCAGATCCTGGAGTGGGTCGAGGAGAGTGTGCGATGACATGGCGCGCGCGGGGATTCACCCTGATCGAATTGCTTAGCGTGGTGGCCATCATCGGCATTCTGGCGGCCATACTCCTTCCGGCCCTCGCGCGCTCTCGCGAACAAGCCCGCAGGGCCTCGTGCCTGAACAATCTCTCCCAAATCGGCATGGCGCTGACCATGTATGCACGGGAGCACGAGGACACCTTCCCGTGGAGTGGCGGCAACGGAAATGCCGAGTGCCTACTCCGCCTGTATCCTGACTATGCGCCTAGCCTGGATTCTTTTGCGTGCCCATCGCACTCGAAACCGATGCACGAGGAGAAGAGGGGAGAGGAGCCCGGCCCCGTAAACGTGTACCTGGACACGGCAAATAGCCTGCGTCACAGCTACGACTATCTGGGCGCATATACCACGAAACCTATTCAGTGGCCCGAGCCGGGTAAGGGTATCCCACGAATCCCGCTCATGTGGGATGCCTACAGTGGCGGCAGGACTCCGGATGGTTCAGCGAACTTCAATCACATCCCCGGTGGCGGCAATGTTCTCTGGATGGATGGCTCGGTTGAGTTCATGTTCACGGAGAAATGGGACGCCCCCAACTTGCCGTATCTGCCGGAGAACCTGGGCATGAGCGATCCCTCGTCAACGCCCATCGGCCCACCGCCCGAGGAGCAGGAAGCGGCTCGCGCCGCAGAATCTCCGGTCCCCGTCGCAGCGCCTACGGGTTCCTTGCGGAGAATGAGAGCGCGCTGAGCTTCATTGGCGACACTCCGCGCCTCCAAAGAGCTCTCCTGAAGCCATGCATTGATTCTCACGCTGGTTTTCTCCATCATGGCGTCCGTTTATGAGTTGTATTAGGTTCCCGTGGCAAGTGGAGCCCCGCAGTGGGTTTACGTAGCGAGTAGGATACGGCGATGAGAATCTTGGTGACTGGCGGTGCGGGTTTCATTGGGTCCCACGTGGTTGATACGTATTTGGCGCAGGGTCATGAAGTCGTCATTGTGGACAATCTCAGCACAGGCTCACGAGACTTTGTGCATCCCAAGGCCGCGTTTTACGAGACGGATATCCGCACGCCGGGCCTGGCTGAGGTGTTCGAGGCGGAGAAGCCGGAGCTTGTAACGCACCTGGCTGCCCAGATTGACGTACGCCGCAGCGTAGAAGATCCCGCATACGACGCCGAGGTGAACATCCTGGGCTCCATCAACGTGCTTCAGAATTGCGCGAAGCATGGCGCGAGGAAGATCATCTTCTCTTCGACGGGCGGGGCAGTCTACGGCGAACCTGACCAGTTACCGGTGACTGAGGACTACGTGCCGAAACCGCTTTGTCATTACGGCGCGGCGAAGCTGTCGGTTGAACAATACGTCCACCTGTACCGGCACCTCTACAATCTGGACTATACCGTTCTCCGCTTCACCAATGTGTACGGGCCGCGCCAAAGCCCCCACGGCGAAGCCGGCGTGTGCTCGATTCTGATCGGCCAGATGCTCGCGGGCAAACAACCTACCCTCTTTGGCTTCGGAGAGGCCGTGCGCGACTACGTGTATGTGGGGGATATTGCACGGGCAGCCGCCTTGGCGCTGAATGAAGGGGGAGGAGAGGTCATGAATCTCTCCTCGGGCGTAGGGACTACGGTGCGCGAGATTTTCGACATCCTCAAGGAAATCTTGAATTTTCCACACGCGCCCATACTGCGGGATCTGCGCCCCGGCGAGATTCAGCGGATATATGCTTCGAGGGAAAAGGCGGCAAGCGTACTCGGGTGGGTTCCCGAGGTGTCTCTTCGCGAAGGACTCGAGCGAACGGTGCAGTACATTCAAGGTCAGTAGCGGGTAAGAATGTCGCGTCGCGGATTTGCCGGATCCGGGATACGTCTGCTACGATACCCAATCTAGGTTGACTGCGGTTTCTGGTGCGTTTGCAGTGCCTATGTTTTGGCGGCGTGCGGTGCGGATTTGCGCAGATCCCGCCGCTTCACCTACTTCGGCAAGACCCGAAGGCCAGAACTCGAACCGACAGGACGTTCATTTGCTGTGAAGGCAGGCGGCGACATTGGCTGACACTTCTTCCGAGTCTCTCGAAATCCACGCGATTCGTCAAGAGGCACTTGCACTCGCGGGAATCGGCCTCCTACGACTGAGCGCCAAAGGCGTTATCGTATTCATTGATGAGCCCGCAATGCGGGTGCTGGCACTGGACTGGGCGGCGAATTCTCCGGCCGAACTGGTGGGCCGGCGCATTTCGGAGTTGATTCCCGGTCTCTTTCCGGAGGAGCGGATTGCCGCCCAATTGCGTGCGGAAGTCTGGCCGCCCTGCCACGAAACGTCATTCGTCACCGATTCGGGAGCAATCCGCTGCTTGCAGCACGACTGCCACCTCGTGTCCGACCCCGTTTCCGGTGAGAAACAGATTCAGATGATCCTGCGCGATGTCACCGCGAGGAAGTCCGCGGAACAACAGGAGCGCATCCGGCAGGGGGTGGTGGACGCCTCGTTCAGCGCAATTGGGACCGTGGACCTTGATGGCGCTATGACCTATGCCAATCCCGCGTTGCTGCGTATGTGGGGGTACGAAGATGCCAGCGAGGTGGCCGGGCGGAAAGCCACATCGTTTTGGCGCGATGAGGCCGAGGCCCTCCAGGTTCTGGAGGTGCTCCGGCGCGACCGGGAGTGGTCGGGCCACCTCGCGGGACGGCGAAAAGACGGCTCCTGCTTCGATGTGCATCTCACGGCCATGACCGTGGTCGATTCGGATAACAACCCTCTCTGCCAGATGGTGACCTGCGTGGACATCTCGGAGCATGAGCGGATCGAGGAAGAGTTGCGGCGGCGGATCGAACTGGAGCGGATGATCGTCCGCATTTCGACGGTTCTGGTCAGTCAGATGTCGCATGACTTGACCACCTCCGTGCGCTTCGCATTGGAGGAATTGGGTCGGGCGGCCCACGCCGATCACTGTTTCCTGATTTTCGAGAGCAAGGACCGGCGCCGCGTGGGAAACGGTTACTGGTGGCGCAGTGATGGGTCCTTTACGAGCCCCATTCCCATCGAAGGCTTTCAAATCGCCAAACTGGGATGGATCGTGCGGCGGCTCGCACTCGGGGAAGACGTCGCCGTTGCCGACATCGATCAGCTCCCCAGAAGAGCGGCGTACGAGCGTGACCTCTTCGCACGCTCCGACCTTGGATCGGGGCTCTTTGTTCCAGTGCGCTACGATGACCGGAACACCGGCGTGATTGGTCTGGGCACGATCCGGCATGGCGTCGTCTGGGACGAACAAACCCTTTCATTCGTGCGTATCGCGGGGGAGATTCTCGCGAACGTCGTGCACCGGCGCTCCGCGGAAGAGGAGGTCATGCGGCGCGCGGAATTCGAGCGCATGGTGAACGCCATTTCGACGCAGTTCATCGGCATGCCGCCGGATGAGATCGATGGCGAGATAACCCACGCGCTGGGGACCATCGGCCGCTTTGTCCAGACTGACCGGTGCTACATCAGTCTGCTGTCCACAGAGCGTGGCATGGTCACCGATTCCTACGAGTGGTGTGCCGAAGGAGTGAAGTCTGAACTCACCGTATTGAGAGGCGTTGAGGTCCGCGACCGCTTCCCGTGGGCCAGCCAGAGGTTGGGCGCGGGCGAGCCTCTGGTCCTGGAACGGTTGAGCGATTTGCCGCCTGAAGCGTCCGCCGAACGGACCTTGATGGAGATGCAGTCGGTGCGATCCTTGCTCAACGTGCCCATCACGGTGAGCAGGCGGCTGATCGGTATCTTCGGGTTGGAGTCGATCACGCGCGAGATTGTCTGGCCGGACGATATGGTCGTCATGGCGACTATCATGGGCCAGGTATTTGGCAACGCGATCGTTCGAAAGCAGGCAGAGGAAGAACGGCAGCATTTGGAGGACCAGGTGCGCCACGCGCAGAAGCTGGAAAGCCTGGGAGTGCTTGCGGGGGGCATCGCGCACGATTTTAACAATGTTCTGATGGGGATCATCGGCAATGCCGGTCTCGCCATGATGGAACTGCCGCCCGAATCGCCCGTGTGCGAATGCATCATCCATATTGAACGGGCGGCGCAGCACGCGGCGGAGTTGACGAACCAGTTACTCGCCTATTCGGGCAAGCGGGCCTTCAGCCTGAAACCCGTGAATCTTTCCGAACTCACGCGCGACATGATGCACCTGTTGGAGACGGTCATCTCCAAACGGGCGTTCCTCACGACGCGTCTTTCGCAGGAATTACCCGCCATTCAAGGAGATGCCGGCCAATTGCGTCAGGTTGTGATGAACCTCATCACAAACGCCTCGGATGCGGTCGAGGAAGCGGGCGGCAATATCCGCATCGCCACAGGAGTCATGTACGCGGACCAGGCGTATCTGACGGCCACGTATTTGCAGGATGACCTGGAAGAAGGCCGGTACGTCTTTATCGAAGTGGCGGACACGGGATGCGGCATGGATCAACAGACGGTGAGCCGGATGTTCGATCCGTTCTTCAGCACGAAATTCACCGGGCGCGGTCTGGGGCTTGCGGCGGTGTTGGGGATCGTCCGCGCGCACAAGGGCGCCATCAAGGTAGACAGCGCCCCCAACCAGGGAACGCAGTTCCGCGTCATATTCCCGTGTCAGGAGCTTCGAACGGTGGTGGCGCGTCCCCAAGCCCCGGAACAGGAATCCCTCGCGACGGAAGGCATGGTCCTCGTCGTGGATGATGAGCCGACTATCCGCAGAGTGGTGCGGCTCACGCTCGAGCGGGTCGGTTTTCGGGTGATCACCGCCAACGACGGACGAGAAGGGGTAAAGGAATTCGAGAATCACAAGGAGGAGATTCAGTGCGTCATTCTGGACATGACCATGCCGGTGATGGACGGGAAAGAGACGTACTACGCCCTGCGCAAGATGCACTCACACGTCCCCATCATCCTCTCCAGCGGATACTCTCAGGCGGATGCGCGCATCCGCCTGGAGGAGTTGGGCACCATCACCTTCATTCAGAAACCCTATACGACCACGACGTTGATTGAGACAGTGCGCAAAGCCATCCGCACAACGTAGGGAAAGGGCCCAAGGGATGCCGCCGCGGAGCTACTCGGACGGTTGAAGCGCGCGGAGACGCTGCAGGGTCTGATTGATCTGCTCGATATGCGTGAGGTGGCCGGAATCCTGATAGTGGTCGCGAATTCGCTCGAACTTGGATTCCCTGGCCACAAACGCCTTGATCACGTCCGGATCAAAATGCGAGCCCGAGGCTTCCAGGATGATCTGTCTCGACCGCTCATGGGAGAACGGCTCCTTGTAGGGGCGGCGAGAGGTCAGCGCGTCGTACGCGTCGCCGAGCGCCACGATGCGCGCAGGGAGCGGGATCTCCTCGGATGACCTTCCAAACGGATACCCGCTGCCGTCGTATTTCTCGTGGTGGAAATAGGCGATGTCGCGGCCCATGGTCAGGAACGAATTCCCGCCCGCCTCTTCGTCGGCGGCCTTCAAGGTGTCTCCACCGACGAGTGTGTGGGTCTTCATGATATCGAATTCCTCAGGAGACAACTTTCCAGGCTTGAGCAGGATGGCGTCCGGAATGCCGACTTTGCCGATGTCATGAAGCGGGCTCGAGTAGAAGAGGGTTTCGACGAAGCCGCTATCGATCACGCCGTCATACTTCGGCCACGTGCCCAATTCGATGGCGAGTTCGCGGACGTAGCGCCGCATCCGATCCAAGTGCTCGCCTGTTTCCGGGTCGCGCGATTCCGCGAGCCGGGCCATACAGAACATGGTGACCTGCTGCGTTCGCTCAAGCTGTGCCGTTCGCTCCCGGACCCGTTCCTCCAGGGCCAGATTATCGCCCTCCAGGCGTTTCTGGTACTTGATGATTTGGTCCTGCATGGCCTTGGATTTGACCGAACTGCGAATCCGGGCTTCGAGCAGTACCGGGTCGATAGGCCGGATGAGGAAGTCATCCACGCCGGCCTCGAGCGCGCGGATGTTGGCGTCGTGTTCGGCCACACCGGTGATGATGATAATCGGGATGTGCCGCGTGGATAGGTTTCGTTTCAGCCGGTCGCAGACCTCGAAGCCATTCATCTCCGGCATAATGAGGTCGAGCAAGACGACATCCGGAGGATCGGAGTCCACCAAGTCCAGGGCTTGTGCGCCGCTGGTCGCCTCAATAATGCGATAGCCCTTGGGCCCCAGGAGTCTGCGCATCAGGACGATGTTCTCGGGCATGTCATCGACCACTAGGACCGTGGGGCGGCCGCTTTCGTCCAAGGTGTCCGGCTGGGCTAACGACGACATGCCAGACCTCCGGACGCTTCCGCTCTACGGCAATGATGGAACATCAATGAATCCTTTTGTGGCTTTCATCGGGCCCTTGAACTTGGTAGCCGGTCGCGAGTTGCGGGCCTCGGCCCTGTGGCGGAGACCCGAGGACCCGTCTACCAGTACCCCGAAAGTCATGCCCACAGGGTACCACAGTAAGTCCTTCCCCGCAAGCAGCGGCGCGGGATGATGATAACGGGGTATCCTGCACGCGGGGGGGCTGCGGCATGCGCGAACGGCGGCCATGCGGGTGCGCCGGTGGTTTTGACTCTCCTCGGAACGTTCGGCCATACTCCGCGAACTACCATCGTTAGAAGGGAAACTTCATGCCGGGCAAGGCTCGTGCCGTATCGTCGGGAAGGGAACTCCAGGAGACCGTGATCTCCCTGGGCCGATCCCTGGACCTTGTGGTGAACAAAGAGGTTCCCGTCGGCAGGCGCATCTGGGGTGCGAAACGCCGGATAGACGTCGTGCTCAAGCACCCTCAGACGCGGGTAAGTCTTGGTATTGAATGCAAGTATCAGGAGGTAAGCGGCAGCGCCGAGGAGAAGATTCCGGCCACGTTGGAGGACATCCGGGCGTGGCCGATTCGCGGCGTTGTGGTGTATTGCGGTTCGGGATTCTCCACCAACATGGAGTCCTATCTACTCTCCACGGGCATGGCGGTGGAACTCTCCGATCTGCGCGACTGGCTGGAGCTGTACTTCGGATTATGAACGGGACCAGGCGGACGTTGAATGTGCCTCGCCCTTTTCTGAAATGGGTCGGTGGAAAAGGACAACTGCTGGGTCCTCTCTTGCAGCAGGTGGAACGGGCGGGCGAGTTTGGCCGCTACCATGAGCCTTTTGCAGGAGGCGGGGCCCTGTTCTTTGAACTGTTCCGGACCAACCGTCTCGGACGTAAGCGTGCATTCCTCAGCGATACCAACGCACGATTAATTGATGCCTTCCTTGCTGTTCAGGAGGACGTCGATCGCGTCATCGTCCTGCTGGAAGACCACCGCGCGCGCCATTCCGAGGAACACTACTACGCCGTACGCAGCAAGGTGCCGGCCGATCTCTTTGAGCGGGCCGCGCGCATCATCTACCTGAACCGGACCTGCTACAACGGCTTGTTTCGCGAAAACAGCAAAGGCATCTTCAACGTGCCGTTTGGACGCTACGCAAAGCCACTGATCTGCGACGAGGTCAACCTGCGGGCGGCATCCGCCGCGCTCGCGCACGCCCGGGTGGAGGTGCGCCCCTTTGAGAGTGTCCTCAGCAAGGCCCAAGAGGGAGATCTGGTCTACTTCGACCCGCCCTACGATCCGGTATCCAGGACCGCATCGTTCACCGCCTACGAGAAAGGGGGGTTTGGGCGCGAGCAACAGGAGGCGTTGGCTGCCGTGGCGAGCGCTTTGACGGAAAAGGGCGTCAACGTGATCCTGTCCAATTCGATGACGCCATTCATCCGCTCCCTGTATGAAGGACGATTCACGATCGCCGAAGTACTCGCCAACCGGCACGTGAACAGTCGCGCGGATCGCCGGGGCGCCGTGAGCGAGGCGCTTATCCGCAATTTCTGATGGCCTGTCGCGGGCGCAATCGTGTTAGAGGTCCGGCGGCACGTGTGCTTCGATCTCTTCCGGGCTGACGTGAGGAAGCGGGTGCGCCGCGTACATCCGCTGAGCGGCTTCGCGAATGGTGAGGGTTCGCTTCCTGGCGATAAGCACAGACTCGACTGCGCCGTCTGGATCCGTGATGACGGGGCCGATGGAAAGCACGGCAAAGCCCGCGGAACGCACCCAACGCACCACCGTATCCTCGTCCACAGGTGCACCTTGTTCGCATTCTTCTTGAGTGCGCAAGGTGGCGAGCAGTGTGCCTCCACTGCGCAGCATCGCGTGCGCCTCGCGAAGCGCATCGGTCCCATCCTGCGAGAGCGTAGGCAAGGCATGGCGCGTGAGGGCGTCGACCGGCTCGCGCCATGGTTCATCCCGATCCATGTGACGGACCTCGTCGTAGGAGGCCGCGCGGCGCTTTGCGTCCGCCTCAGAGGCGGCGACGCCGATCAGGCGCTCGACTCCTTGGCGCCGCAGCGCGATTCTCGAGACGCCCAGTGCCATTCCCCAATCCACCACTGTCCGCGCGCCCACCGGCAGCAGCGTGTGCAGTCCGCCGCGGCGGACGCCGCTTTCAGGAACCGCTGAACTTCGCGCCGGTATGTAAGGCGCAATCGTGGCGAGCAGCGAGTCGACACGATGGAGGTAGGTGTGTTTTGTCACAACTTCCTGGTGGGCCGCCGCGGCCAGTCGCGCGCGCAGCGCGGCGTCGTGGGCGAGGACTCTGGCTTTGTCGAGAAGGTCCTCGTCGCGATACGTGAGGAGATGAACACCGTCCTGAAAAAGTTCCAGCAGGCCGTTCTCCTCGTCGCCGCGGTCGGTCAGCAGGGGCTTGCGCATGCACAGCGTCTCGAAGACCCGCATGTTCAACTCCCCGTTGAGCGAGCTGTTGAACGCGGCCTGCGCTTCCGCATACGCGCTGCCCATGTGTTCCTGCGAGAGGGCGTCGGCCACGGCGACCGAGAACTCGGAGCCAAGAGTCTCGAGCCGCCGTATGCGCTCATCGTGCAGTCCCGGCTTGCAACTGCCGACAAACGCGAAGTCGAAACGCTCCTTGCCATGTGCCGGGCTGTGGACCTGGGGATCACAGGCCAATGGCAGCCAATGCACGCGTGGCGCTCCTGTGGCCTCCAACAGCGGAATGGCGGACTTCTGCGCGGCGAAGACGAAGCTGTAGTGTCGCGCATAGAGCAGTTCGGCCAGGTCGTGCCAGGTATCGACGCTGATATAGGCGGATGGTGTTCCACACCGTTCTATTCCGGCAATAGCGCCCAATCCGGATTGAATGGTCAGCAAGAGGTCTGGATGCCACCCCGGGGGCAACAAGGCGGGGATATCATCGGTGCTTGCGATACATGCGTCAATGTCGGGGGGAGAGACCGTGTGCGCCAGATGGGCGCGGCCCATGGCGGTCACATCCTCCGGGGATAGGGCGGGGCCGATGGTGATGATTTCGCAGCGTTGCCGCAACGCGGCCACATAGTGATGAATCCAGGTGAAGGGGTGCATCCTGCAGAGGACGCAAACGCGCAGATGGCGGCCCGGCGGGTCAGCCCAACTTGCCACCATGAATCAATTCAACGATGAGTTGGGCGATGCGTGGATCGAACTGGGTACCGCTGTGCGTGCGGAACTCTTCCACAATGCGATCGTTCGGCAGTGCCTTGCGGTACGGCCGGTCGCTAGCCATGGCCACATACGCTTCCGCCGCGCTCATGATGCGCACCAGCAGCGGTATCTCGTCCCCGGTCAGACCGTCAGGGTATCCGGACCCGTCTACGCGTTCGTGGTGGCTTCGCACGACATGAACGTGATCGGGAAGAAGGGCCTCGGTTGCCTTGAGGATCTCGTATCCGATGAGCGTGTGCTTCCGCAGGATATCGAGTTCCTCGGTCGTGAGGGGATCCTCTTTCCCCAAGAGGTCTGTCTCAATGCCGAGGTTTCCGATGTCGTGAAAGAGCGCGGCAACGCTGATGATCTCGCGTTCCGCCGGCCCCAGATTCAGGCATTCCGCGAGGAGACAGGCCACGTCGCGGACCTTGACGCTATGCCCGTTCAAATAGGCGTCGCGGGCCTCCAGCAATTGAGCCATGGCCTGCAAAGTGGCCAGGTGCGCCTCTTCGGCGATGCGGATCCGGCGCACATTGTCCAGCGCGGCGGCGGCATGATTGGCCACGATACTCAGCGTCTTGAGGTCGGCATCGCTGAAACAGCCGTTGCCGTGCTTGCCGCAAATGTTGAGCACTGCCACGACGTTGGCTTGCCCAACGGCCTCTTTGCTGGGCGCGGCGAGCTTACTTCGCAGCGGCAAGGACACAAACGAGTTTTCCGGGAGACCCCGGCTGATCTCCACAACGTCAGGGTGGCGGCGTATGTCCTCCACGAGGATGGCGTCGCCGCTGCGCGCGACTTGACCGGAAATGCCCTCGCCGATCTTGACCGTAGTCGTCGAAGCTTCGGCGGGCAGGCCCTGGCTGGCGGCCACTTCGAGGGATTCGCCATCCTCGGTGGCAATCATCAGGGAACCCCGGTAGGCGCCAACCTGATTGAGGGCCGCGCGCAGCACGAAGTCCAGAAGCTGGGGCTCTTCCCGGATGCTGGCCATGGACTCGCTGATCGCGAAGATCTCCGTGAGTTCCCGAAGCCGGGCATTCTCCGTTGCAAGCCGGTATCGCTCGATCGCATTGGCCACAGCCAGCTTGACCTCGCTCAGGCTGAACGGCTTGAGGACGTAGTCGTAGGCTCCCTCTTTGACTGCGGCGCGGGCGGTTTCCAGCGTGGCAAAACCCGTCATGACGATGGGGATAAGGGTCGGCCTGATCTTGCGCGCCTCGCGGATGAGCTGGATCCCGTCCATGTCCGGCATCATGATGTCGGTGAAAAGGAGCACGAAATCATCGCGTTTGCGCAGTAAGTCCAGCGCGGCCGGACCGTTATGGGTGGTTTCGACCGGATAGCCATCATCTTCCAAAATGTCGGAGAGGAGTTCCCGGATGACGGCTTCATCATCGACAACGAGGATTTTATTCGTACTTATCATAGTTTGCCTGTGACGGGGACACTAAGGGGATGATACCATACACACAGGCCCGCTGCCTAGTTAGGCCTCCCTCTTCAAAGGCTCTTCCTGGCCTTGCGAAGGGCCTCGCGGACGCGTCGCGGGGATGTTCCCCCGGGATTATCCCGGCGCCGGACGATTGACTCCACACTCAATGCATCAACGATATCGGCATCGAAACACGCTGCGAAAGAGCGAAATTCCTTAACAGATAGTTCAGGAATTCGCCTTCCATTCCTGGAGCAATAGAGCACAATTCGGCCCACTACACTATGCGCCTCGCGGAACGGCATGCCCTTTCCCACGAGGTAGTCGGCCACGTCGGTGGCTTCCAAGTAGCCTTCCCGCGTGGCGGATTCCATGGCGTGCGCGTGGATGTGGATGGATGGAATCATGCGCGTGACGACCGCCAGGCAGAGCTGCACGGTGTCGCTGGCGTCAAAGAGGGCTTCCTTGTCCTCTTGCAGGTCGCGGTTGTAGGTGAGGGGAAGTCCCTTCATCAGGGTCAGGAGTGCCGTGAGGTCCCCGTAGACCCGGCCCGTCTTGCCGCGCACCAGCTCGGCCACGTCAGGGTTCTTTTTCTGCGGCATGATGCTGGAGCCTGTCGTGTACGAGTCGCCGATTTCGATGAAGTGGTACTCGGGCGTGGACCACAGGATCAATTCTTCACTGAAGCGGCTTAGATGCATCATCGTCAGCGACGCCGCCGCGCAGAATTCGATGACGAAATCGCGGTCGGAAACCGCATCCATACTGTTCGCGGAGATGCGCTCAAACCCCAGTTCTTTCGCGACCCATTCCCGGTTGATGGGGTAGGGGGTGCCTGCCAGGGCCGCCGAGCCCAGTGGCATCACGTTGACACGTGCGCGGAGTTGAGTGAACCGATCGCGATCCCGTGCGAACATCTCGAAGTATGCGAGCATATGGTGGGCCAGCAGCACGGGCTGCGCGTGTTGGAGGTGCGTACACCCGGGGAGGATGACCTCCACGTGGGCCTCCGCGAAATCCACGAACGCCGCTTGGATCGCCTTCAAGAGCTTCAAGATGGTGTCAATCTGATCGCGCATCCACAGCCGCACATCGGTCGCTACTTGGTCATTACGGCTGCGGCCGGTGTGCAGCCGTTTGCCCGCATCGCCGATGCGCGTGACCAAAGCCGATTCAATGTTGGTGTGAACGTCTTCGAGGGAGGGGTCGAACGTGAAGCGTCCCGCGTCGATGTCCTTGGCGATGGCCGTGAGCCCCGCCACAATCTTGCGCGAGTCGGCGCGGGTGATAATCCCTTCCTGGCCGAGCATTCGTGCATGGGCAATGCTTGCGCGAATATCCCAAGGTGCCAGCCGCGCATCGTATGAGACCGATTGTCCCAGGGCTTCCACCAATGCATCGGTCTGCGCCTCGAAACGTCCGCCCCATTGTTTGGCCATTGCGATCAGTTTCCTTTGAGTGCCCGGAAGGGAACGAAAAACGCCCGCAACGCGGCCTCATTGTGCCGCGCCAGCCCCGCGTATGATCGGCTAGTGTGCGCCGCGATCAGTTTGCGGGATCCAACCCTGCGTTCTTGCGGACACGCAGCCGCAGGGCATTCAGGCGGATAAAGGCTCCCGCATCGCCCTGCGCGTACGCGCCTTCGTCTTCCTCGAAGGTCGAAATCTTCATGTCGTACAGGGATTTCGGCGCTTTCCGGCCCGCGACGATGCAATTGCCCTTGAACAACTTGATGCGCGCCGTGCCGGTGACATCCTCCTGGCTTTTGTCCACGAAGGCCTTCATAAGGGCCATTTCGGGGGAGAACCAGAACCCGTTGTACATCAGTTGGGCGATCTTCGGTGCCATGCGGTCGCGCTCCATCATCACTTCGCGGTCCATCGTGATCGATTCTACGGCGCGGTGCGCGGCGTAGAGGATGGTGCCGCCGGGCGTCTCGTACACGCCGCGGGATTTCATGCCCACGAAGCGGTTCTCGACCAGGTCCACACGGCCGATGCCATGCGTGCCGCCGAGCGTATTGAGCGTTTCCAGAAGTGCGGCGGGGGAGAGGCGCTTGCCGTCAACCGCGACAGGAATGCCCTGCTCGAAATCGACCTCGACATAGGCGGGTGCGTCAGGGGCCTTCGCAGGGTCCACCGTGCGGCGGAACATGTCGCTGGGCGGTTCGTTCCATGGGTCTTCCAGAATGCCGCCCTCGTAAGAGATATGCAGGAGGTTGGCGTCCATGGAGTAAGGCTTGGCCGCGGTGACGGGCACGTCGATTCCATGCTTGGTCGCGTAATCGATCATCTTGGTGCGGCTGGTGAGGTCCCACTTGGGATCGCGCCACGGCGCGATGATGGTCACATTGGGCTCCAAGGCATAGTAGGTCAACTCGAAACGGACCTGATCATTGCCCTTGCCGGTGGCGCCGTGCGCGACCGCATCCGCCTTCTCCCGGCGCAGGACGTCGATCTGCGCTTTGGCAATGAGCGGCCGGGCGATGCTCGTCCCCATGAGGTAGGATCCCTCATAGATCGCATTGGCGCGCATGGCGGGGAACACGTAGTCCTTCACGAACTCCTCGCGCAGGTCGAGGCAGTGCACCGCGCAGGCACCGGTCTTCTTGGCCTTCTCGATCGCAGGCGCGGTCTCTTCCCCCTGGCCGATGTCGGCGATGTAGGCCACGATGTCGGCTTTATACATCTCCTGGAGCCACTTCAGGATCACCGAGGTGTCGAGGCCACCCGAGTATGCCAACACGATTTTCTTGACGCCTGCGGACATGGGCTACACTCCTTGTTCATCCGATCGAGGCGCCGGCAACGGGACGCCATCCCGATCGTACTATCATCCTCAAAACGCTGCGAAGCGGCGACCGCTTCGCACTGCATGCTATCTCGAAATCAGCTCTGCTTGGCAATGAGCTTCGTGAGAACGGCCTTCTGCGCGTGGAGGCGATTCTCCGCCTCGTCGAACACGATGGACTGCTTGCTGTCCATCACCTCATCCGTGACTTCCAGTCCGCGCTTTGCCGGAAGGCAGTGCATGAAAACGGCATCCGGTTTCGCGAGGGCCATCAGTTTCGCGTTGACCTGATAGGGAGCGAAGACCCGCTGCCGTTCCTTGCTCTCGTCTTCCTGTCCCATGCTGGCCCACACATCGGTATAGACCGCGTCACTGCCCTTCACACCAGCCTCGATGTCGTGGGTGATGACGATCTCGCCTTTGGCTTCCCGTTGTGCGAACGCCGTAGTCTCCAGGTCCGCTTCATACCCCGGAGGGCATACGAGTGTGACGTTGAGCGGCACGCGCGCGGCGAAGTTGAACCACGACGCGCAGACGTTGTTGCCATCTCCCACGAAGGCCAGCTTGAGGCTGCCCAGATCGCCTTTGTGCTCGATAAGACATTGGGCGTCTGCAAGTACCTGGCAGGGATGCAACTTGTCCGTCAACGCATTGATGACCGGAACGGAGGCATAGCGCGCGAGGTCAACGACGGCCTCGTGACTATACGTCCGCGCAACGATGCCATCGACCCAGCGCTCGAGATTACGCGCGATGTCGGGAACCGATTCCCGTTCGCCCAATTTGATTTGACCCGATTCGAGCACGATTCCATGCCCGCCCAACTGAAAGATGCCCGTCTCAAACGTGACCCGCGTGCGCAGGCTGGGCTTCTCGAAGATCATGGCCACGGTCTTGCCTTCCAGCGGGCGGCTGTTCTTCCCTTCCCGTAGCGCGCGCTTCTGCTCCGCGGCAAGGTCGAGCAACTGGAGAATGTCGTCCGTAGTCAGGTCTGCGAGCGATATCAGGTCTTGGTACATCTCAGGCGGCCCCCAATGCGGCGTCCAAGGCGGACACCACCCGGTCTACTTGGCTGTTGGTCACGATAAGCGGCGGGACGAAGCGCAGGACATTCGGTCCCGCGGGACCGCACACGATGCCTTGCGCCAACATGGACTGGATCACCGGCGCGACCGGTTCGCGCGACTCGACGCCGATCATGAGGCCTTTGCCCCGGACGACAGTGATGGTGCTGTGCTTTCCGGCGAGGTCCTTCAATTTGGACAGGAATCGCGCACCCGTTTTCTCCACGTTGTCGAGGAAACCGGGCTTGAGGATTTCCTTCAGGGTTGCGTTCGCGGCGGCCGCGCAGAGTGGGTTACCACCAAACGTCGTGGCGTGCGAACCCGGGCTGAACCCGGTGGCGACCTCGTCCGTGCAGCCCATGGCGCCGATCGGTACGCCGTTGCCGAGACCTTTGGCCGTGCACAGGATGTCCGGCGTGATGCCGTAGTGTTCGTGCGCGAAGAGGCGGCCCGTCCTGCCTATGCCGGTCTGAACCTCATCCAATATCAATAGGATGTTCTTGCTGGTGCACAAGTCGCGCACGCCCTTTGCGAAGGCCTCAGTGGCGACGCGAACGCCTCCTTCTCCCTGGATCAGTTCCATGATGATGGCGCCGGTCTCCGGCGTGATGGCGGCCTCGACTGCGGCGAGGTTGTTGAACTCCACATGCGTAATCGGTGAGACGAGCGGAGCGAATCCCTCGTGGTACTTGGGTTGGCCGGTCGCGGAGATCGCGGCAAGCGTCCTCCCATGGAAAGACTGGTTCATGGCGATGAGGCCGGGTTTGGGCGTGCCCTTCAGATGCCAATACCGGCGCGCGAGTTTGAGGCCCGTTTCGATCGCGGTGGCGCCACAGTTGGCGAAGAACCATTTGTCAGCAAAGGTGTGCTCACAAAGCAGCGCGGCGAGGTCGACGGCGGGCAGCGTGTGGTAGAGGTTGGAGACGTGGACGAGGGTCCCGGCTTGTTCGCGAATCGCCTCGGTCACCGCGGGATGACAGTGCCCGAGGCCCACCACCGCGATTCCTGCGAAGAAGTCGAGGTACTCCTTGCCGTCGGCGTCCCACAGGGTGGCGCCTTGACCCCGCACGAACACGATGTTCCGGGATCCATACGTGTTGATAATGTGCTGTTCGCTGAGTGCCTTGATCGCTACTGAATTCATACTCTCATCCTCCCCTGACCGGTTGCGTGGAAGCCCCATATATGGAAGCTGTCCCCTATGCGCATCCGGCATGGGAGATTGGTACCCGGGTGAAGAAATAACAGGAGCGCGTTCACATCGAACGCGCCCTCTGAAAAACGCTTCTCAGGCGGCTTCGCCGCCGCTCTTGCCCTTCTTGGGCTTGGATTCCGTCTTCGTTTCTGGCTTGCTCTCAGACTTGGACTCGGACTTGGCATCCGAACCGCCGGAGGCTTCCTTCTTGCCGCTTTTCTTGTAGTCCGTCTCGTAGAAGCCGGATCCCTTGAAAATGATGCCCGCGCCCGTGCCAATGAGCCGCTTCGTCTTCGCGCTTCCGCAGGCCTCGCACTTGAGTTTGGGCGTGGCGGACATCGCGTGGAAGACGTCAAACAGGTTGTCGCACTTCTGGCACTGATACGTATACGTCGGCATGAGTCGCTATACTCCCGGAGAATTCAGGCCGGACTTTGGAAGCCGTCCTTCTCAGTCACGAACAAGCTCGGCGAGTGGCGGAATCTTCTCCCGTCCAACCCACAAAGAAACCGGTAAATTAGCACGTTTGCCATTGAAAATCAATGCGATACGCCAGGAAAGGGCCCGCCTTGACATTCCGCCGTCAGCATCTCCAAGATGCGGCGTAGACCAAGGGGAAACCGTCCGTGGAATCGCTCTCCTCCTTGCAGGACCTGCCCGAGACTACCCTCAATGGGGGAGTGGCCATCGCCATTGCCGTGGGTACGCTGTATTGTTTCCTCGGGTACCGCACGCTAAAGGTCGTGATTTCCCTGCTGGGATTCGCAATCGCGGGCGTTACGATAGGTAGTCTGGCCGCTTGGGCCGCTCCCGACAACAATGCCGTTCAGGCCGGGGCCGCCGTGATTGCCGGTCTCATGGGAGCGGCGACGCTCCTGTTTCTATACCGGGTGGGCGTGTTCTTGTTGGGTCTGCTGGCCTCCGCGCTGGTGTCCTACGCGTTGACCGCAGGGACTTCGGACCCCAACGCCCTATGGATCGTTCTCGGGTGCGCGCTGGGCGGCGGGGCGATGGCCCTCATCCTCGAGCGCACGCTGATGATTCTGGCTACGGCAGCCTTGGGGGCGTGGATTGTCGTGTGTGGTGTAGGCTTCTTCCTGGTTGGGCCCAAGTTTTTGGAGATTGTGCAACAGCCTGTTGAACTGGGCAAAGATGAGAAGTTGCTTCTCATCTCCTGGAGTACACTCGCCGCTGCCGGAATCCTGGCGCAATTTGCCACGAGCAAAGCCAAGCCCCGCGAAGTCGTCGTCACGCGGGAGTAAGTGGCTACACCTGAGAAGGCGACAGGCGCCACTGGGAGCGCCGGCATCCTTGCCGGCTCGCTTCACGCATCATGCTCGGATGGTTGGAACCTGATAGCTTGCGATTCGCTCGTCTCGCGTGACTAGCGTCAGGCTTTCGATCATAGCTTGCGCAACGAGCATTCTGTCGAACGGGTCGCTGTGCTTGTCGGGCAGTTGGCCCGCGGCGAGTGCGTGGGCAACCGTGATCGGCAATTCCTGAAATGCACTGGCGGCCATGGCGGTATCGAGGTCGTCGGGCGCTTGGAGCTTGCCTATGGCGCGCTTTATCGAAATCTCCCATGCGGATGCGGCACTGACATAGACGATGTGCTGGGGGGCACTGATTGCCGCCCGTGCTTCGCGGGAAAGTTCAGGGTCGTCGGCCAGCCACCACAACAAGGCGTGGGTGTCGAGAAGCAGATTCACGGGAGTTCCCCGCGAAAGGCCGCCGCGATGTCCTCGGGTAATGCGTCAAATCCCTCCAAAATCTCGACCTTGCCACGCCAGAACCCGGGTTGACGCGTGCCGCTGTCCGCGTGATAAGGCACGAGCTTCGCAAGGGGCTTGCCCGCCTTGGCGATGATGATCTCTTCACCAGCAGCCGCAAGGTCAACGAGCCGCGACAAGTGCGTTTTGGCTTCATGGATATTGGTGCTTCGCATCGTTCACACTCCATGATGGACTAGACTAAGTTTAGTCTAGTCGCTCAAGAAAGTCAAACGACCACCCTACCTTATTCAGGGTGGCGCCCGAATTCATCTGTTGGCGCTTCCCACTGCTAAAGTATTTGCAACCAGCAAGATGCAGAAGCGCCAATACGTCGAGATGAGGAGTGGACGGCCTCAGATAACCTCCCATTCGTCTTCGCGGACGGGTTCGAAGATCTGGCGCCGGTCGGATTCCAACATGTGCGGGCGGCGACGCAACACGTTTTCCACAGTGGGGAAGCTACTCCGCTGGCCAAATGCCAAGACGACAATGTGTAGCGCCAATGCCAGTCACTGAGGAGCAGAAGGCGGCGACTGCCGACGGTAGAATTCTCCATCATTCTATTGCCTATTCAGGAACAATCTAGTATATTACCAGGGACAGGGATTGGAGTTTTTGGACTCTGCGCAATTCCCGACGCAGGCAGATGGCCATTGTTTGCGCCGCATGAATTCTCCAAAAAAGGGGGCAGCGTGGACGAGGCAAAGCTTTCCCAGGCACTTGGCTCCTTTCTCAGCGGATATATACGCCGTATGCTGGAGGCTCACTACGACAAGCTCGTCGAGACCGATTTGGGCCAGACGATTACGCATTTGCCTTTGTCCACCCGGTACGGGATAGAGGCGGGACTCTATGGTCTGCTTGCACTCCTAGACATCGTGATGAAAGACGACTCCCTTCTGCGAAAAGTTGCCAAGGACGTAATCAGTGACGCACCATCCGAAATTTCTAAGCGCATTATCAATGGCGCTAAGTCAAGTTCGGGGCGAATGGAGGGATATGATAAAGAGGATGTCGCTATTGTCCTCCGAAGCTTTCTGGCGTTAAAGGAGGAGGATCGCGAGACAATTCTTCTGTGGGCTTCGTCAGGTGAGCCTCGCAATCAGCGGGCAATCCTCACATACCTAGCTACATTAGGCCCGGAAGAGCTTGCCCAGTTTGCGGGCCTCAGTGATTTGGACAAGGATACGCTGGAAGCACTCGTCTTTCGGCCAGAACCTTCACCTGACACTTCAGATCTTGAGATCTTTTTGGAAAGCATCCGAGAACGTGTTCGTCGGCGGCTAGAGAAGAGAAAGAGTCAACTGCGAGGGACACAGTGAATAGCATGTCTGTTTTTACGACATTTCTAAAGCTCTTCGTGGAAATCATAGAACTCGCCATTTATGAAGTAGGAGCATTGGCTAGTCTGTCTACCGAGGAAGCTCAGAAAGCTGCCGGTAGGCTGGCCGGGCAACTACGTCGCAAAACGACTGCGTATTTCAGACTCTTGATTAGAGTCGCCTTAGTACTTCTGTCTCTACTGGTGGTTCTTTTCTTGCTTATCGGTTTTGGGACTATCATCCCTGCAGGTTTGCAGTCAATCTTGTTGATTGTCTGCGCCGCTGCAATAGCAGGCCTCCTCATTCTGGCCTACCCCGTATTCTTGGCTGCCAAAGCCTTTGTCACATTGTCTGAGTATGTTCCAGGGCTTGAGGGTTTCAATCGCGCCTACCTTCACCGGCTAGCTTCCGTGTTCGTCGCGGCTATGACTCTTGCTCTATGGATCTATGTGGCACCGCTTGGGCGTGACCCGCACGTAACGATCGTCGGCATAACGGTTACTGTGGTTCTTGCTCTGCTTGCTTACCTTGGATTTTCGACGATATTCAGGAGCGCAGTCAGTTGGCTAGCGCCCACGCTCGTCGTGATGTTTCTCCTTGTTGTTGCGGGTTCCCTTCTCCCTGCAACTTCAAGAGTCATACCGAAGGTAAGGAACGGCGTAGACCGCAATATCGCCCGTTTCTTTTCTCGGTGGGCAGTTTCTCAAGAGAAGATTACGTTCAGAACGTTAGATGACCTCGATTTCTTCGACGATAATCTGGACGAGTATCGAATCTACTACCTTGTGGAACCGAATGGGGGGTACGATTTGGTCACGGGCGGAAGGAGAAACGCACTTGGCATTGAGTATCAACTGGCTGACACCAATGAGGAGATTAGCGCAATTCGTGACTGGGCCGAGCGCGTCATTACACAAAGAAAGGCCCAAATCGAAGCAGAGCAAGCCGAAATTCAGAAGCGTGAGGAGAATGCAAGGCTACTGGCCGAAGAAGCAGAGCGCCGTCGGCTTAAGGTGGGGCAGGAGCGTGAACGAATCGTCCAGGAGCAACGTGTAATAGACGGCGAACGTAACAATCCTGTCGCCCTCATTAGTAGAGGGGAAAGTTCGCCGTTTGCCGACAGCGGGTCTGATTTGGCGGAACGCGGCACAAGGCCAAACGATATGAGGAACCACATTGCAGAGTCAGATGCGGTTTCATCTGCCGCGAATTCGCCTTCTGTGCAGCCCACCCAAGTCCTGACGCTCTCCCTGAAAGATTTGAGCGGCAAGATGGGTAGTCCAGATGCGGCATTGGGAGGTATTGAGACCGTAATCAGTAAGGCGTCGCAATTCCCAATAGTCGCGTCGAAGGCAGCAACTTCTACTTCACCCTCAGTTCTTGTCACCATTGAAAGCGCCGAGATCACCCAACACGGCGATAGGATCAAAGCGGCGGTTTCGGCGCGCGTCAAAGTTGTGGACGGCGGCGCGCGAGTTAAGTATTCGAGGCAGGTCAGCAATCACAAAGTCAGGTTCGCGAGCGAGTTTTCCGAACGCCCAGGCGCAGAATTCTTGTCGGAGGCTACCAAGTATGTACTCGAGGCAATTCAAGAGGATCCTAAATTCATTGAGGCTATCAAGAGTTTACAGTGAGAACCCGAAGCTCTTCCTGTATTCCGTGCTCGCTCTTGCAGTGGGAATCTGTTGTGGCTGCGAGACAATCCCGTCGTCTGATCTTGCGAACACTCCACGCACGGCGCAATCGCCCCGCTTCTATTCGGCTGAGCTCACGAAGATTGCCGTGTTTGTCGATGACGTGACCCGAAGCAGTCACCGCGAGACTCCAATCCAGCGACAGTTGGAGGATGAGTTCACGCGTGCACTCTTACAGAAAGGATATAGTGTTGCATCACGTTCAGACACGGAACAGATAATCCGGGAATTGCGGTTCCAGCGGGAGTCGGGATACACCGATGCCGACGCCGCAGAGTTGGGCCGAATCCTCAACGTTTCCGGCGTCATTATCGTTAGTGTCACTGCGAATGATGTTTCGAGGGAGTCCAATGAGTATACCTCTTTGGACGGGAAATCGCATCGAACATACTACTACCAAGGTTTAGGAGCCGCGAGCGCGCGATTGATTGAGGTGCGGTCTTCGGAGATTCTATGGCAAGGCTCTCACAGTGGAGTACTCCGATCCGAAGATGAGTCTAGTGCGGGTAATGCGCTAGTCCTCGTAGGTGGAGTACTCGCGGGTGCGTTGCCGCCGCGGAATGGGAATCCTGGTTTGCCGCCGCCTGCTTCCGCGCAACCTACGCCTCGTTTCTAATTCCGACTTCGCATCTTCAGCGCGCGGCGGAGCGCGGACCCCTAACGTCCTCTGCCAAGATCCTTAAGACAACACTCGCCTGCGGTGAGTCCACTGCCACACATGCATGGGTCTTCTAGCCGGTACGAACGCCTTCGAATCATGAATTGGACATCATCGTCTTGCACCGACGCTATCTGCTCCGTACCGGATTGAGCCTTTTCTATCAGAGGTCGCAACCGCCCAAGCAGCTCCCTTTGCTCGTCTTCAGTCATGGAAGGTATATGGTTTTTCCCCTCGGGCTGGCGCGGTCGGCAGAACTGACCCCAAAGTGCCAGTATGATCGGGCCTGACTGATCCGGTGGCCATGAGTCCTTTCTTTGTGCTTCGGTCAGCTTGGACCACTGGTCGGCGACCGCGGCGAGCCCCCTTTTCAGGTCCTCACCATGAACAAACAATTGATCTGATCTCAAGAACGGTTCAACAACGCTCTTGTGAAAATTGTCATTCGATACGAACGCATTACAGAATGGGAGGTAAAAAAGGTACTCTAAGTCCACGCGGTTCGTCTTTCGAGTACCGACGAACGGACACCTGTAAAACAGACCTAGATAATACAACACAGACACGCGCATGCAGTAATAGGCATACGGAGCGAGTTCGCCAAGAGATTTATATCCGCACAATTGAAGACGCTGTGCGGCTTTGCTTGCTATGTTAGATTCAATTCCATATTCTACAAGCATCCAAGAAAGCACTGCAACTTGAGCCGATATGTCGCCCAACAGGTTGTCAACGGCCGACAATAGAGCGGACGGACTCCCGATCTCCGGAATATTGTGAAAGTCCTTCCGCAGTGCCCTCTGGATCGCTTCGATGTCCATCGTCCTGGTAATTGAACGCCATCCCTCAGCCAGGATCTCTTCGGAATCTTCGAATCGACCGTCTTTCCATCTCTGGATAGCCTTTTCCTCAGCGGTTTCCTCCATTAAGATGACATGTTCACCGTCGCTAGTTCGCACTGTCTTTCCCTGCAGAACCGGCTGGCCATCCATCTTTGGCTCGTTTCCCACAAGCGATTGTCTGATCAGCTCTTGGTAGTGGCCGTTCACACACCCGTCTCCAAGGAGGAGTTTGCCCGCAAACTCACTTACGAGTTTTGGAGGCGTGGCCCTCGTGTCGTCCTTCTTAAGGTCGGCCAGTATCTCCATTATGAGGACCGGGGGAATGTTCACAATGAAATACCGATGCAGGTAGAAACTCTCAATCTTACTCAGGGATTGCAGCGCGGACTTGTCGAGGATCAGAGTCGGACCCATTGCCATGCTCCCAGTGGTCTCAGCAAATCGACGTTCCGGTTAGGATCAGAGAATTTGAGTCACCATCTGCGAATCTCGCTCGGTACAACTTACGCATGTTTTCACAAGAGCCCAACTTGAGCGGGACGCGAGTGCGGATGCATGATATCAATTATGTCGCAAATCGGCGTGCCACTTGATGTGATACCGTTTCACGGTCCTCCTCAACCCACGCGTTGTGAATTCGCCAAGGTCCAATAGGCGACTGCGCCCTGAGGGCAAATGAGGAGATGGCTGCGGGCTTACGCGATGATGGTGGGGTGCCTCCATGAAGCCTTCATATACTGGAAGCGCCCAGCCTGATTGAAATTGCGTCTTTCGACCGGTCTGGCGCCCATCTCCTGCTTTGCGCAGAATTTGTACGCGTGATTAGCGCGGCCACGAGTTGCTATGCCACACGTCCTTCTCCACGGATGGGTCCTCGACTCTACGCTGACTTCCTGGGGCGACCCAGGTGGGGTAGAGAAAGAGAGATTGCATCACTTCAAGGCGGACGCATGTGCCGCAGGCGCCTTGACTGTCGTGACGTCTGTGGTCTCTCCACAACCTGCGAATGCTTACCCGATCTGGACGAAGAAGGCGGGAACGAATCCCGCCCTACTAGATAACCTCCCACTCGTCTTCGCGGACGGGCTGGAAGATTTGGCGCCGGTCGGATTCGAGCATGTGCGGGCGGCGGCGCAGCACGTTCTCGACAGTGGGGAAGCCGTCAAAGCGGCCTTCGCCCTTTTCGTAGAGCCCGATCATGTGAAGGTAGAGCATGAGGCGCGCGGTCCGGAACTGTCTTGGCGTCGTGCAGTAGATGACCAAGCCCTGTTCCACCGCGTGATGGATCCTGTCCACAAACGCTTGGGGACGCTTCGCGTCCAACTCAGACCAGCCGAACAGGTCCAGGTCGCGTGTGTGGTCGCGATTCTCCATGGTGGCCATATCAAATTCGGCCGAGAGGCGCCCGTACATTTCGACGAGCTGATCGAACCAGTGGAAAATGGCCCGATATCCCTCGTCTTCGAGGTCCAGTTCGATGCGCGCAGTGTCCACCGTGGCGCAGGTCTGTTGGGCCAGATATGCCTGGCGCTCCTCATTCTCCTCGGGAATCATCCGGACACGTGCCTTCTCCGCCGCATCGCCGTAGTTGAAACTCTCCAGCACGGTGGCGACGCTGAATTTCCCACGCGACAACAAGGCGAGTTCCGTCATCAGGGGCGCGGCGACGCCGTCTTGTTCGAGGATTGCTTCCAGCGGGGGCTGCGGGGCGAACATACTTGCGGACCACTGTGCACTCAGTTCCGCGAAGAATGCATTGAGCCGGTGGCCGCACCCTTCCGTGGACCCGTTCACGGCCGGCGCGAGACGGCGCTTGAGGTGGTTGGCAGGTGCGCCGGGGCGCCGCAGGATGTCGTGTTCCGCCAGGTAACGCGCGGTTATCAGGCGGTCCATGGCCAGCCATGCGGCGTCTTCCGGCGCCCTCCATTCCGTCATCAGGGTCTCGGTCCAGCGGTGAATCCACTCGCGCAACTGCCGGGCGACGTAGCTGCGCGGTTGACGTCGAATTTCATCCAGGGCTCCCGACTGCACACTCGTGCGAGACAGCAGATTTCCAAACTCGCTGGTGAAGCTTGCGGGCGTGTCGGCCCAGAGCAGGAGTTCATCCGTCTTGGCGTCATAGAGATACGAGCGGAAGAGATCTGTTATGAAGGCATAGGGTGCGCCAAAGAGCCGGTTTGTCTCAACGAGGGCCCGGGTCATTGGGCAGAAATCGAGCCCTCGCTTGGCGATAGCGCCGGGAGGATCCAGCACGCCCGGAAGCACAAAGTAGGCCACCATGGTGTTCTGACCCTGGGTGCGCATGACGTGCGACAAGGTCGCGGGATGCCCCGGCACCGCCGCCGGCTCGACGTCGTCTGGCTCCGTCCAGCCGAGCAGCCCCAGGAAACGTTCCGCATACCGGTGCTGGTCCTCGCGGGTCGAGTCCGCCAGTTTTTCCCACCAGGATTCGCACAGCCGTTGGATGTCACTGGTTGTTCGCATGCTATGCAACACCTTTCCCTTTCTTGACGGAGTAACCGGCGGCTTCGATACGACGCCAGATCACATCTTCGCGCCGTCCCAGCAGGTCGACGCCGTTGGTTAGATAGGCAATGAGGGCCGGCGCGCCATCGGCGAGGCCCGCCCCAAATTCTTCACGTGAGAGTGTCTCGAGGGTGAACGGCTCCGGGACCTGAAACTCAGGTCTCGCCGCGCCAGGACTCACGAGCAAGACACGTTGCTGTTCCTCGTCGAGGATCGCGAGCAAGACGCGCTCGTCCATGGCGATCATTCCGCGCAGCCGGTCCACCGGGCTGGCCATCTTCAGCACCATTGCCCGCAGCTCGGGAAAGAAAGGGAAGAGAACGTCTACCTGATAGTAAGTTCGATTCCCCTCCGCGTAGCGATACAGAAGGTTGATCGATTGGAGACGCTCCAGTTCCCGCTGGACGGCGCGAATCGGGAGTCCGGTCGCCGCCTCAATTTGCCGCTGGTAGTAGGCGCGGGCCGGGTCAACCAGAAACAGGCGCAGCACTTCGGCGCGCGCTCTGGAAGCGAATAGGATAGCGAGCGCGGCGTCCGGTTTCTTGGACTTGGCGGACGGACCCATGTCCGGCACGGTCTCCCTTTGATCCTCAAACTACGCTAACTGAGCAATCGACCCCAAATGCTTCATTCCGGTAAGAGTATACGAAATGTAGTCATTGCTGTCAAGCATTTTCCCGGATGGTCCCGGTTCAGCGTCGGTGTCTTTGCATGTCTTACATATTTCCACACCCTTCAGTGTGCTTGCACCCCGGTTCAGCGAGGCGATGCGCCCGGTACGGAGGTCATTTGAGGACCAATCCAAGCGTGGCGACGACACGTCCAGCGCCATGGGGGGAAAACCAGCATTGGAGAACCGGGAGGGCGGAAAGCGTACCTAACCGTAGAATCGCGTGGGGTCCTTCCTACCAAAGTGTAGGAAATCCGGAATCGTAGGACCCATACGTAATGGGTCAGTTTGGGGCACCCCCGCGTCGTTTCGCGCCGCGCAGGCCGTGCATAACGGGCGCGAGGACACCTTGTTACGTGTGCAGCGCAGGCACGTCACGGGGGTGCAGGGGAGGCAGCGGTCTGCGGCTCGCCAGAAGTTGGCACCAGAGTTGCTCTCTTCTCCCGCAAGTGCACTTGGCAGTTCCGGAACAGTAGATGTGAGTACCGATGATAATTGGGATTAACTCGAAAACTATTTCTATGAGGGATCGGACGTGCGAAAAGTAGAGGCCATCATCAAGCCGTTCAAGTTGGAGGACGTCAAAGAGGCCATCGCGGCCGTGGGCGTCCAGGGGTTGACGGTCTCCGAAGTCAAGGGATTCGGCCGTCAGAAAGGACACAAGGAGCTGTATCGCGGCGCCGAATACGTGGTGGAGTTTCTTCCAAAGGTCAAGCTCGAGGTCGTCTTGAGTGACGACAAGGTCCGTTCCGTGGTGGACGCCATCGTGAAGGCGGCGGGCACCGGCAATATCGGAGACGGGAAGATCTTCATTAGTCCGGTGGAAGAAGCGATTCGGATTCGGACCGGTGAGTCGGGTGATATCGCGTTGTCCTGAGTAAGGAGAGTAACGGCTGGGGCCGCGAAGCATCGCGGGAGCCGGTGGATACGGAAGCCACATGCGTGCGTCTGCGCGCTGCTTAGAGGAGAGTCTGAAATGGGATTGACATTGAGGTTGCGAGGCACGTCCGTTGTGAGGGGCGTGCGTATTCTGGCGCTCCTGCTGGCCCTGGCCGGGCCGATGTTCGCGGCATGGGGGCAAGACGCGGCGGATGCCGTGGACGTGGCCGCCGCCACCGAAGAGGCGCCCACGCCTGAGGCGCCGGCCATCGATTCGGGGGATACCGCGTGGTTGCTCACTTCGACGGCGCTGGTGTTATTCATGACGATTCCCGGGTTGTCGCTGTTCTACGGCGGTCTGGTACGGTCCAAGAACGTCTTGTCGGTTCTCATGCAGTGTTTCGCTATCACCGCTCTGGTGACATTGCTCTGGACCATTTACGGGTATAGCGTCGCGTTTGATACCACAGGGATGGAAGACGGGACCTTCAATCTCAATTCCCTGGTCGGCGGGTTCGCCCATATCTTCCTCAAAGGGGTGACCCCGGATGCCGTCACGCTGACGATACCGTTGTCCGTATTCGTGTGCTTCCAGCTTACCTTCGCGATCATCACGCCGGCCCTGATTATCGGGGCCTTCGCGGAGCGCATGAAGTTCTCCGCGGTGCTGGTGTTCACGGCGCTGTGGTTCACCTTTGTATATGCTCCCATTTGTCACATGGTCTGGTCGGGTCCGGGTTCGCTGATGGGCAGCCTGTGGGGCGTGCTGGACTTCGCCGGCGGCACCGTCGTACATATCAATGCCGGGATCGCGGCCCTGGTGGCGGCGCTCCTGATTGGAAAGCGCAAAGGCTATCCGACCACACCGATGCCTCCACACAACATGACCATGACTGTCACGGGTGCGGGCATGCTGTGGGTCGGGTGGTTCGGGTTCAACGCGGGCAGCGCCGTCGCCGCGAACGGTTCCGCGGGCATGGCCATGCTCGTGACGCAAATTGCCACGGCGTGCGCGGCCCTCATCTGGATGTTCATTGAATGGTTCAAGCACGGGAAGCCCAGCGCATTGGGTACGGCGACGGGCGCTGTTGCAGGTCTGGTTGCCATTACGCCGGCCTCCGGCACCGTGGGACCCATGGGCGCGATCGTTATCGGTCTGGCTTCCGGCGCCATCTGCTTCCTGGGCGCGACCTCCCTCAAGCGCGGCCTGGGCTACGATGACTCGCTGGACGCCTTCGGCGTGCACGGCATCGGCGGCCTGGTCGGCGCACTGCTGACCGGTATCTTCGCCTCCACCAGTTTGGGTGGCCAGGTGGAAATCGACATCGTCACCCAGTTCATTCAGCAGCTCAAGGGCTCCGTCGTTACCATCGTGTACTGCGGCGTTCTGAGCTTCATCATCCTCAAGCTCATCGATGTGACGATTGGTCTGCGCGTAGACGAGGCGCAGGAAACCCAGGGCCTGGACATCTCCCTGCACGAGGAGGCGGGCTACAACATCTAAGTACTGCCACTGCAAGGCAAAGTGGGATGCGGCGCGGACCCGGCGGGTCCGCGCCGCCGGTTTCTTCGGCACATTTGACGGGTCCCGTTCAGCGCGCACAGATTGTGCTATACTGGAAGTGAATGGAGGGATGTGTCATGCGACGCACGTACTTGATTCTCCTGGCCTTGCTTCCGTTGCTCGCGTCCGGCTGCTTGGTTGATATGCTGGCCTCGACCGCCATCCAAGGTGAACTCCAAGCGGAACAGCTTGGTACGCTCACCAGGCAATTGGACGCCGCGAAAGGCTTCAAGTCAGACACCGAAGTGAACCAAGCCGTACAGGCGTACGCCGCGGAGCACGGCGCCTATCCTGCATCCTTGGAAGTGTTGGTGCCCGACTACTTCACTGCTGTGCCGACACAGGCCGATGGCACGCCGTATTCTTACGATCCCGCGACGGGTAAGATAGGCGCCGCGCTGCCGCTTCCTGCGCCCCCAGCGGTTTCCGGCGCGTCGAATTCGGACCGCATCGCGCAGATACGCGGCGCGATCAACAAGTACGGCACCGCAACCGGATACTATCCGCCGTCGTTGCAGGCCCTGGTGCCGCAGTACCTGCCGTCGGTTCCGAAGGCGGTCAACGGACAGGACTTTATCTACTACCCCGAGAATGGCGCGCTGATCGAACCGCAAGGCGTCTCTCCCACGCAACCCATGCCCGTCGGCGGCTACGCGCAGACACCCGCGATGCGCCGTCCCGCTGGCGGTGCCGGTGTTGGCCCCATGGGCGAGGCGATGACCGGTATCGGCATTCAGAGCGAGTTGAACAGCATGAGCAACGCCGGATCGAGCGCGGCGGGTAGCCGCATGCGAGGCAGCGCCCGCGACATCGGCCAAGATCAGACCCAGCGCCAGGAACAGGCGATGGATAACCTGGGGCTGTAAGGCCGTTCAATCGACTCCGCCGAGCGTAGCATTGTTGCGCTTGCTGATGATGCAGGTGGAGACCTTGCAATCCTCTCGCGCGTGTGATCTGCCGCGAAAGGCGAAGACACCAGCGCAGAATTGCGAAGGGACGCGGGGAGGTATCGCCGTGTTCCCACACGAAAACCGAAGCCCACCGATTGAAGGAATGAGGATCGGCACGGGTGTGCGAGCGCTTCGTCCGTGATTTGGTCTTTCGCATCAGCACCCGGCCCCCACGCCGGGCGTCGCCGTGAGTGGCTTCAGCCCAGCATGCCCGAGCGGCCGTTCAGGCTTCCAGGACCTGTCTGATCAGTGCCATGAGTTCCATCTGGCGATAGGGCTTCTGAATAAAGGAAACGAGGGGATCGCTGCCGATTCTGTCTGCTGTATCCTGTTCGCTGTACCCGCTGGATATGATCACGGGCACTTGCCGGCCCATGTTGCGCAGCTCGTGGAGGCATTCGGCGCCGTCCATCTGGGGCATGGTCAAGTCCAGGATCACGCAGACGATCTTTCCCTGAGTGTCTTCCCGGAAACGGTCCAGGGCCTCGTGACCGTCGGCGGCCACCACCACGTCAAAACCCGCGCGCTCAAGCATCTTGCCACCGATCTCACGCACAGATCTCTCATCGTCCACCAGAAGGACGGTCCCTTTGCCACTCCACGCGCCGGTACGGGGCATCACATCAGACGTCACCGGGTCAGCCCTCTTTTCAGCGGCAGGCAGGTGGATCCTGAACGTTGTGCCCTTGCCCAAACCGCTTTGCACGGTGATGAAACCCCTGTGCCCCTT
>JADLGB010000095.1 GCA_020849535.1 Candidatus Hydrogenedentota bacterium | reverse complement strand
GAGTGGGGCGTGGACATGTCCGCCGCGCTCGGCGATGTGCGGGACCGGATGGAACGCCTGAAACCCGAACTGCCCGGCGATGTGGACCGCATGCTGCTCACCCGGTCCGGTTCCGACACGCAGTCCATGCTTTCCTTCACCATCTTCGCTGAGAACGAAGATGAAGACCTCGCGCACTGGGTACACGCGCAACTGCGGCCGCGTCTTACCCGCATTGAGGGTGTGGCGAGCGTGGACATCTGGGGCGCGGAGCCGGGCTCCGTGTATGTGGAGTTCAACCAGGATGCGCTGCGTGCGGCCAACCTGAGTCTATACGATGTAATCGCCCAACTCCGGCGCAGCCATGTGGACCTGGCCGCGGGGCGCATTCGCGATGGCGAAACCCGGCATCCGATCCGGGTGACCAGCGGCGTAACCAGCCCGGATGAACTCGCGGATCTCGTTGTCGGCTCCAATGGACTCCAACTGCGCAATGTGGCCACCGTGCGGCCTTCGGGCCCGAAAGTGGAGTTCCGCCACACCATCGACGGACGCCAGGGCGTCTTCGTGCGCGTGCTGAAAAACGCGGACGCTAACACGATTGACACCTGCGCGGCCGTCCGAGAGGAATTGGAACTGCTCAAGCGCGAGCCCATCCTGGAAGGGCTCGAGGTCTTCGTCTTCGAGGATCAGTCTCGCGACATGCTCATGGCAATCGACATGCTGATTAACGCGGGCGCGAGCGGCAGCTTGCTGGCCCTGACAGTCCTTTTCGTGTTCGTGCGCCGCCTGCGCCCCACCATCATCGTCGCGGCGTCCGTGCCGCTCTCTATGGTGGCCGGCGTCATCGTCATGTTCTTCACCGGTATGACCCTGAACGCCGTGACCCTGGCTTCACTTGTCATCTGTCTCGGGATGCTCGTCGACAATTCCATCGTCGTGATGGAGAACATCCTGCGCTACCAGGAAATGGGCTATGGCGCCCGTGAAAGCGCGCAGAAGGGCGCGAGTGAAGTCAGTCTCGCCATCACCATGGCGACGCTGACCACGATGGTCGTCTTCCTGCCCGTGTTCTACATCGAATCGGGCGAACTATCCATCTACATGCGCGCGTTCGCGGTGCCTGTCACCGTGGCCTTGGCGGCAAGTCTGCTGGTGGCCCTCACGCTGGTTCCCCTCGCGGCCAGCCGCGTGACCGCGCGCAAGGCCCGTGCGCCGCGCGGAAGCAATCGGCTTGCCCCAGTCCATCGCGTGCCGCGGCCCGCGAGCATGTTCGCATGGATAGGCGCGCTGCGTCCGCTCCAACGATTGCTCGAAAACTACAAACGGTCGCTGGGCTTCGTGCTTCGTTGGCGCTTTGCGTCCACGCTGGTCCTGGGTGTTCTCGTGGCCGTGACTGTTGCAGTGCCCGTCCGTCAGGTCGGCACGCAGACGCTGCCCTCGGTCGATCTCCGCATGGTTGAAGTCCACGTTCAATTTGATCAGACCTACGATTGGACCATGGCGCAGGGGGTTTTCAACGCCGTCGAGAGCGTCATGGAACGGCAGCGCAGTGCGCTGGCGATCGAAAACATCTTCGTCAGTGCGTCCGCTCAAGGCGGGGAAGTGCGCGCCTACCTCGCGCAGCCCTCCGGTATGGACGCCGCGGATCTGTATAGCACGGAGGACGTAAGCCTCATTCTCAAAGCCCAATTGCCACATCTCATCCCCGGAGGCGAGGTGCGCGTGCAAGTCGTCGAAGCCGAAACAGGCGGCGGCAGCACCTTGACCTTGCGTATGCGCGGCGAAGACGCGGAAACGCTCCGGGACTACGCCCGCCGCTTCTCGGTCCTGCTTGGCGACGTTCCCGGGGTAACGGACGTCATGACCGACACGGAGCGTGAAACCGACGAGATCCAGTTGCTCGTCAACGAAACGCTCGCGTCGCAGATCGGCGTCACTCCCCTGGTCATCGCGCAAACCGTGGACTTCGCCCTGCGCGGCACGCGCGTGTTCTACCTGCGCCAGGGTGGCAACGAGCTCCCGGTGACGGCCGGCTTCGGCGAAGACGACAAGCACACCGTCGCGGATCTCGAAAACGTCGCCGTGCAATCCGGCGCCGGCGCGCTTGTGCCGTTGGCAGGCTTGGTGACCCGTCAAATTGCCGACACGCCCCACGCTGTCACGCGTATCGACGGCAAGAACGTGGTCACGATCATCGCGCGCGTGGCATCGCGCGAGGCGTCCGCCGTGAAGGCCGACATGGAGAAACTCGCCGCCGCGTTTCGCATGCCCGCGGGGTACGACATCGTGCAGGGAGAACGCCTCGCGCAGCTCGAGGTCAATGAGGAGAACTACCGCGTTGCGCTGCTCCTGGCCGTCGTGCTGATCTACGTCGTGATGGGCGCGCTCTTCGAGTCCTACCTCCTCCCGGTGTCGATCCTGGCCTCGGTGCCGTTGGCCTTCGGCGGCGTCTATTGGTGCATGTACCTCTCCGGCACGCCCATGGACGTCATCTCGATGATCGGGGCGATCCTCCTCTGCGGCGTGATCGTCAACAACGGCATCGTCCTGGTCGATCAGATCATCCGCCAGCGCGCCGCGGGCGGCGACCCGATTACATGCTCCGTGCGGGCCTGTGGCGAGCGGTTCCGTCCCGTCATGATGACCTCGCTCACGACGATCCTCGGTTGCGCGCCGCTCGTGGCCGGCAGCAAGATTGGAACCATGGGGTTCAGCAGCGTCGGGTGGACCCTCGTCGGCGGCCTGAGCGCGGGGACCTTGCTGACCCTTTACGTGGTGCCGCTGTTCCACGCGATCTTCGATGACGCGCGGGCCTGGTTCGTAAAATACTTCGCAAGCGTCGCGGCCCTGTTTCAGGGCAAGAGCGGGAGTGTTTGATCGCCCCCCGGCGCTTGCCGCATGCTGTGCATGCATGCAGCATGGCACTGCCACCAGTTGACACTTGGGCATTCGTTACGTGGAGATGGACCGCGAGCATGAATGGGACACAGGCGAGGGCGCCTGTGCCACACGTCCATCTCCATTCAAGTGTCACTTCCCAACTCTTGAAGTCTTCGGACGCACGGAAGACCGGAGAGAGGAAGATGCCCGGCAGGTATGGCAAGCGCGTGTGGCACAGGCGCCCTCGCCTGTGTCTTTACTGGGTACAGAAGACCACGAAGATGAGTAGTCATTCTGATAACAGACAGTAAAAGGCACCCATGAGTTCCTTGACCGTATTGATCCTGATCCCCAACGCGGGCGACCGCCTCGAACGCTGCCTGAAGAGCGCGCAGTGGGCGGACGACCTCTTTTGCGTCGTGGACCCGAACACAACCGACGGGTCTGATGAAGTTGCCCGCCGCTATTCCAGTCACGTGGTGACGCATGAGTACGTGAACAAGGCGGACCAGTGCAACTGGGCCCTCCCGCAGATCGATACCGAGTGGACGCTGGTGCTCGATGCCGACGAATGGCTGTCCCCGGAATTGACCGCGCGCATCAAAGGCATTCTCGCGGACCCCGCGGCATGCGACGGCTACCGCGTGCGGCGCCTCTCCTACTTCTTCGGCAGACTCATCCTGCATTGCGGGTGGGACCACGACTACAACGTGCGCCTGTTTCGCACGAAGAAGGGCCGCTACCACGTCCAGCGCGTGCATGCGACCGTCGACATCGACGGCGCCATGGGCCGCATCGACGAGGTCATGTACCACGACGACAAGCGGAATTTTGAAGAGTACTTCCGCACCTTCATGCGTTTTACGACGTGGTCCGCGCAGGATCTTCACGAAATGGGCCGCCGCGCGAAGTGGTCCGACTTGACTCTGCGGCCTCTGGCGCGCTTCGTCAAGATGTACGCGATCGGGCGCGGCTTTCTCGACGGGTATCACGGCATTGTCCTGTGCGGACTGGCCGCGTTTTCCGTATTCACCAAGTACGCCAAACTCTGGCACATCACCCGCCTCGCCGGCGGCGCTTCGGAAAAGCCCCCGGAGACGTAGCAGGTGGGTTTTCAGCCACGGCGATCTACACGCCTGCCGTCGCCGATCCGTACGGACGACTCATCAAGTAGGTCGGGATTGGTTCCCGCCCATTCAGGAAGGCGGGAACCAATCCCGCCCTACGAAGACGCTTCCCCTTCAGGGGTTGGCGGTACCCGCGGGTATTGGGTATAATTCGCGGATTGTACCGTCCTCGAAAATTTCTTGGGAAACCGTTTTTGAACTGGTCATTTACAGAACACCTGGCCACTCCTCTCAAGCACCGGCGCCACGGACCCTACGGGGGGCTCTTGACGCGCTACGCGTTGCGCGAGATTGCCGTGCCCGCGTTTCTGGCGATCGCGGTGATTGGGTTTGTCGGGGTCGCGAATGAGCTGAGCGAGCTTCAACGCCAGGCCTTGCTGCCGTTGGAGTTCATTTCCGGTTGGGACGTGGCCCGGCTCGTGTTCTATTTCATGCCCACGCTGGCCGCGTACATCATCCCCATCACCTACTTGATGGGCATTCTGCTCGCCTTCGGGCGCTTGGCCCAGAACAACGAAATCACCGCCATGAAAGCCGCCGGGATTACGCTGAAACGCGCCATCGCGCCAGTCATCGCGGTGGGCCTCCTGCTCAGCGCCCTGTCGTTCGTCGTCATGGAACGCGTCCAGCCCTGGGCGGCGGCAAAGGCCAATCACATCGTGTTCGTCGAACTGCCGCAACGAATCACCTTGGAAGTCCTGCCCACCGGCACCGTCAAAGAGATTGGCGGGTGGCGGGTCTACTTCGCGGGACGCGACGCCGCCGCCAAAACGCTCACCGGCATCGTCATCCGGGTTCCCAAGCAGAACGGCGAGTGGGTCTTCTACGCGAAGGAGGCGCGCTTCGTCGACGACCCCAATGGTGCGGTGTTGGTCCTGAAGGATGGATACATCATCGTGCCTCAGCAGGATGAAACGGTCACGCGCGCGGTGTTCACCGATTGGACCATGCCCGTGCCGGCCACGATGAAGCGCGCCGCGACAAGTCTGCGCCATACGATGTCCCTGAACGAACTCTACGCGAAAGAGAAGCACCTCGCCGCCGTCCAGGCGGCCACCCCCTCGCGCGACAACACCCAAAACCTGAAGAAGGTGCGCACCGAAATCGCCGACCGCAAGACCCTGCCCCTCGCCTGCCTGGCAGTCAGTTTCATCGCCGCGCCTCTGGCAGTCCGCTCGCCGCGCAGCGGCCGCTCGTACAGTTTCGCGCTCGGTTTTGCCATCATCTTCGTGTTCTACATGCTGCGCATGCTCCTCGACCCATCCGGCCTCGTCACGATGGGCAACGCCTTGGTGCGTGGGCTTCTCCCCAGCCTGGTGCTGTGCGCGGCCGGTGCGGTCGCCGTGTGGCGGGTGGACCGCGTATGAAGACGCTCGACCGCTACCTGCTGCGCCGCATGGTGGGCACGCTCCTGCGCGCGCTGCTGGCACTCATGGCCATCTACGTGCTCATCGACCTCTTGACCCACCGCGACATCGACATTGCCAAGTACGACGTGCCCGGCTCCATCGTCGTGCGCTATTACCTCGCTTTCATCCCGCAGATTCTGTACCGGGTAGCCCCGTTCGCCGTGCTCGTGTCGGGCTTGCTCGTACTGGGCGACACCGCCCAGAACAACGAAACCACCGCCGTGTTGGCGGGCGGCATCAGCCTGCGGCGCTTCGTGTTCGTCCCTGTGTTGGTTTGCCTTTTCTTCGCCGTGGGGCTTTTCGCATTCAACGAGACCATTGGCGCCAAGGCCGCGCGCGAGGCCGCGCAACTCGACGAGAGCTACTTCTCGCGCAACAAAGATGCCGAGCGGGCCGGCATCAGTTGGGCCAACTTGAGCGAAAAGTGGACCTGCCACGTCGACAAGTTCAATCGCATCGCGCTGACCGGCGAAGGAATCCTCATTCATTCGACATCCGGCGCCGAGGCCGAGCAGATTGAGGCCCGCCGCATGTATTGGGACGAGACGGCCGGCCAATGGATCCTCGAAGACGGGCGTTGGTACGTCTTCTCCGCGGACGCGACCGCCGTGCGTGGCTCCCGCATCCGCCAACAGCCCGCACCCTTCACCGAAGCTCCCGACATGCTCTTCGCGCTCGAGCAACCCGTGGAGACCAAGACCTCTGAAGAGCTTAAGATCGAAATCCTCAGCGCGGAGAAACGCGCGGCCCCTGCGGGCAAGCTCTGGGTCGATTATCATGCGAAATTCTCGCAGCCTGCCCTGAGCTTCGTCATGATCTGGCTGGCGATACCATTTGCGATGCGCGTGCGGCGCGGTGGCCTCGGGATCAGCTTCGGCATCAGCATCATCATCGCGATAGTGTATCTCATCGTCTTCTCCGTGACGATGAGCCTGGGCCAATACGATCGCCTGTCGCCGCCTATTGCTGCCTGGCTGGCCAACGCGCTGTTTTTTGTAGCGGGAGCCTACCTCTTCTGGCGCACCCCGACCTGAGGCAATCCCCCCGCGCCGGCCATTGTGCCCAATCCGTTTTGCGCGTAAAATAAACGAGCCCGCCGCGTGCTCGGGCCAACCGGGAGAGGGTCCATGAGTCTTCTCGTAGTCGTGATATTCTCGGCGATCTGTCTAGTGGTCGCGTACTTCACCTACGGGTCGCTGCTGGCCCGCTGGTTCAAGCTGGACCCGACAGCGACAACCCCCGCCGTGGAGTTGCGCGACGATGTGGACTACGTGCCGATCGCGCCCAAGTTCCTCATGGGCCAGCATTTCTCGGCAATTGCCGCGGCGGGTCCGATTGTGGGGCCGATCCTCGCGGGCGTGATGTTCGGCTGGGTGCCAGCGCTGATATGGATCCTCGTGGGCAGCATCTTCATCGGCGGCGTGCACGATCTCGGCTCGCTCCTGGCCTCGGTGCGGCATAAGGCGCGCTCGATCGCCGAAGTGGTGAAGCTCCACATGTCCTGGCGCTCGTACGTGCTGTTCCTGATCTTCGTGTGGTTCACGCTCATCTACGTGATCGTGGCCTTCACCGACATCGTCGCGGGTGCCTTTGTCGGCGTGCAGACGCTCGAGCATGGCGAGCGCGTCACGGGCGGCGGCATCGCCACGTCATCGCTGCTCTATCTGACCCTGCCAATCGTGATGGGCCTCCTCCTTCGCTACACGAAATTATCACTTGGCTGGGCCACCGCCATCTTCCTGCCCCTGGTCGCGGTGAGCATCTGGATCGGCCAATACATACCGCTCGATTTGGCCGCGTGGCTGGGCATTTCGGAAGACGGCGCGCACAAGGTGTGGGATGTCCTCCTGCTCGGCTATTGCTTCGTGGCCGCGCTGGCGCCCATGTGGCTTCTTCTCCAGCCGCGCGGACACCTCGGCGGCTACTTCCTCTATGCCGCACTGCTGGGTGGCGCCCTCGGCCTGGTCTTCAGCGGCAAGTCCGCGGTGTACCCCGCCTTCATCGGCTGGCACGACGCGGCCGGCGCGCCGATGTTTCCCCTGCTCTTCATCACGGTCGCCTGCGGCGCTTGCTCCGGGTTTCACGCGATTGTTTCGTCGGGCACCACATCGAAGCAGTTGCGCAAGGAGACCGACGCCAAGACCGTCGGCTACGGCGCCATGCTTCTGGAAGGCATGGTCGCGGTCGTGTCGCTATGCTGCGTGATGGTGCTCGCGCGCGATACCGTCACGGGCGTCAAGGCCAGCCCGAACTACATCTACTCGATGGGGATCGGCTCGTTCCTGGAAACGCTCGGCGTGCCCGGCAAGCTGGCGGTCACCTTCGCCTTGCTCGCCTTCACCACCTTCGTGTACGACACGCTCGATGTGTGCACGCGCCTCGGGCGCTACATCCTCGAGGAACTCTTCAAGCTGCGCGGCCGCACCGGGCGCTACCTGGCAACCGCCATCACGGCCGGCACCCCTGCGCTCTTCGTCTTGCAGACGGTTACCGACGCGAAAGGAAACGTCATTCCCGCATGGAAGACCTTCTGGGGGCTTTTCGGCGCGAGCAACCAGTTGCTGGCCGCACTCACGCTGCTCGGCGTGACCGTGTGGATCTGGCGCACGCAACAGCGCCGTTGGGTGTGGTACGCGGTGGGACTGCCCACGGTGTTCATGTACATCATGAGCGCATGGGCCCTGCTGCGCTTCGTGCGCACCGGATTCTTCCTGCCGGACTGGTCCTTCAAGGGAATCGGAGGCGACGCAGTGTCCTGGGCGGCGCTGGTGTTGATCGTGCTTGCGGCGCTGGTGCTGCTTGAGGCTATTCGGGTTCTCTTCGGGAACCCGTCTCCCCCACGCGCACCGCAGACCGAGCCCGCGGCCGTCGCGCAGGCGTAGGGGAGTTGTTCGCGGCTGGGCGCGCTTACGCGCGAAGATGTTGGCGATCCACGAGAAGGCTGCGGACTTCCTTCTCCAGTTCGTGAAGGGTCAGGGGTTTGGCGAGCGTTCGGGTCGCTCCGGTTTCGAGGGCCTCTTCCACGCGATCGTGGTAGCCGGTGAACACCAGGATAGGTACCTGCGGCTGCAAATCACGGATCGCGCTGATGGCGGCCACGCCGTCCATGCGCGGCATCACCAAGTCCATCGTGATCACGTCGTAGGCGGTTTTTTCGCATTTGCCCACCGCGACATCGCCGTCTTCGGCCAGATCGACGTCAAAGCCGCAGGCCTCAAACCACCGGTGCAGTGCGAACCGAATATGTTCTTCATCGTCTACAACAAGCAGCCGCGGTTTGTGCATGTCCCGGTCTGTCCTCTAGTGCGCACTAGTTCTCTATGCGCGCACATTATACTCCAGCTTGGGAGTGCCATTCCAACTCCCAATCCGCCAATCCCTTCCCCAAGGGCGAGTTTTGCGCTTTCCGCATTCCACGCAATTAGATCGAGGAAGGCAGGAATTTAGCGCATCTCCTAACACTGATTGTACCATAGCGTGACAAATTCTTGTCAAAATGTCCAGTAGGACGTGTATTTGACATGCCTATTTCGTCCTCCCTCCTCCCTCGCCGCGCCCAACACACCGGCAATTGGACCGATTCGTTCCATCCGTCCAATCCGTCCAATTCCACCGCCCTGTGACTCGCCCAGCCCGAAAGTGCTAGACTACCCGGATAAGGCGCTCAACGGCTGTCGGAACTCTATGAGACAAGAATTCGCGAAACTCCTCAAGCAATTGCGCAAGAACTCGCCGGGTGCGGACTTGGCGATAGTGCGCAAGGCCTACCGTGTGGCCAACGAGGCCCACCGGGGGGTCGAACGCGAGTCGGGCGACCCATACATCTCGCATTGCCTCGAGGTGGCCCGCATCCTGGCCCAGCTCAATCTCGACCCGACCACGGTCGCGGCGGGTCTCGTGCATGACGTGCTCGAAGACACGAAAGTCACGCACAAGGAATTCGAGGCGGAATTCGGCGAGGAAATCACGGCGCTGGTAGATGGCGTCAGCAAGATCCGCAGCATGAAGTGGTCGTCTCCGGCGCCGACCCACCAGGAGAAGCAGGCCGAAAACCTCCGCAAGATGCTCGTGGCTACCGCGAAGGATGTGCGCGTCATCCTGATCAAATTGGCGGACCGCCTGCACAACATGCGGACCATCGAGTTCCTGACCGATCGCAAGCGCGTGGAGCGCATCTGCCGCGAGACGCTGGACATCTACGCCCCACTCGCCCACCGGCTCGGTATCGCACGCTGGAAGTGGGAGCTGGAAGATCACGCGTTTCATTACCTGAATCCCACGGAGTATCGCAGTATCGCGGCGCACGTGGCCATGAAACGGCGTGAGCGCGAAGCCTGGCTCAACGAAACCATTTCGTATCTCGAGAACCGCCTGTCCGAGGCCGAAGTGAGCGCGCGCGTGATCGGGCGCCCGAAGCACCTGTACAGCATCTATCAGAAGATGGTGCAGCAGGGAAAAGACTTCGACCAGGTCATGGACATACTCGCGGTGCGCATCATCACGCAGACGGTGTCCGGGTGTTACAACGCGCTCGGTGTGGTCCACCAGATCTGGACGCCAGTCCCCGGCCGTTTCAAAGACTACATCGCCATGCCGAAGGTCAACATGTACCAGTCGATCCACACGGTCGTGATGCGCGAAAACGGGTTCCCGCTCGAAATTCAGATTCGCACCGAGGAAATGGATCGCACGGCGCGGGAAGGCATCGCCGCGCACTGGACGTATAAGGAAGGCAGCAGCGACAGCAAGCTCGATTCGCAGCTTCGCTGGCTCCGGCAGATGTACGACTGGCTCCAGGACGCGCACGCCCCGGACGAGCTGCTCGACAGTCTCCGCCGCGACGTGTCGCGCTCGGATGTCTACGTGTTCACGCCCACGGGCGACGTGAAGGAACTGCCGGAAGGCGCCACGCCGCTGGACTTCGCGTACCACGTGCACTCCGACATCGGCCACCACTGCATTGGCGCGCGCGTGAACGGCAAGCTCGTTCCGTTACGCTACAACCTGCAGACGGGCGACGTCGTGGAGATCCTCACGTCACGCGCGCAAACGCCGCACCTTGACTGGCTCGAGGTCGTCGTGACGGGCAAGGCGCGCACGCGCATCCGCCAGCGCCTGCGCGAACTCGGCGAGCTGGAACCCTTGGAAGGGCAGCTCCGCAAGGACACCGTCCGTGTTATGCCGGAGACGAAGCCCAAGATCCGGCAGGTGGACGACGCCACGCGCGACAAGCTCATCCGCATCGAGGGCGCCAAGGGCATCCAGGTGCAGTTCGCCAAGTGCTGCCGGCCCATGCCGGGGCATGCGGTCATCGGCTATGCGACGAAGACGCCCGGCATCACGATTCACCGCGCGGACTGCCGCAACTTCGTGAATACGAAACGCGACCCCGCGCGTATCATCGAGGCCTCGTGGGATGGCGAGGAGCACTTTGAGATCGGTATGCGCGTCACAACCGGGCAGCGCCCCAACATGCTCGCGGACCTGACCAACGCCATCCGGCCGATGAACATCAGCATCACGCGCGCGCAGTTCCTGCCTGGCGAGAAGGGCAAGAGCTATTTCGAGTTTGTCTTCGAAGCGCCCGACCGCGACAGCATCGCCCGTGTCGCCGCCACCATCAAGACCGTCTCGGGCGTCGTGGAAGTCAGCCACATGCCTTCCACGCAATTGGCCAGCTCCAAGTAGACACGGCACGATGAGCCCACGCACAAACACAGACACGACGGAGTCGACGGCATTCCAACTGGTGAGCGAATTCAAGCCCGCCGGGGACCAGCCGCGCGCCATTGCGGACCTTGCGCGCGGACTGCGCGAAGGATTGCAGCACCAGGTTCTCCTCGGTGTGACGGGCTCCGGAAAGACCTTCACCATCGCGAACGTGGTGGCCGAGGTCAACCGCCCCGCGCTCGTCATCGCGCCGAACAAGATCCTCGCGGCGCAGCTCTATTCGGAGTTCAAGGACCTCTTCCCGCACAATGCGGTCGAGTATTTTGTCAGCTATTACGACTACTACCAGCCCGAAGCCTACGTGCCCACGACCGACACCTACATCGAAAAAGAGTCCTCCATCAACGACGAGATCGACAAGATGCGCCACGCGGCGACGCGATCACTCCTGACGCGTCGCGACGTGCTGATCGTCGCGAGTGTCTCGTGCATCTACGGGATCGGGTCGCCGGAAACCTACGGCGCGTTGCGCGTCGAACTCGAAGCGGGGGAATCCATATCGCGCGAAAACCTTATCGCGGGTCTCGTCGCCATGCAGTACACGCGCAACGATGTGGACTTCTATCGCGGAACCTTTCGCGTGCGCGGCGACACGATCGATATTTTCCCCGCGTACGAGGCGTCGATCGCGCTGCGTGTGGAACTCTTCGGAGACGTGGTGGAAGGCCTCTACGAAATCGACCCGCTCCGCGGCGCGGTCAACCGCAAGCTCCGGCGCACGGCCATTTATCCGGGTTCGCACTACGCCACCACCGCCGACAACCTGCAACGCGCCATCAAGGGCATCGAGTTCGAGCTGGCCGAACGCGTGAAGGAACTGGAGAGCGAGAACCGCATTCTGGAATCGCAGCGCCTGAGCCAGCGCACGCGGTTCGACATCGAGATGTTGAGCGAAATCGGGTACTGCAACGGCATCGAGAACTACTCGCGCCACCTCGACGGGCGCATGCCCGGCGAGCCGCCGTACACGCTGCTCAATTACTTCCCCGATGACTTTCTGATCGTTATCGATGAGTGCCACATCACGGTGCCCCAGATCGAGGCGATGTTCAAGGGCGACCGTTCGCGCAAGGATAAGCTGGTCGAATACGGGTTCCGCCTGCCTTGCGCGCGCGACAACCGCCCCCTGACTTTCGCCGAGTTCGAGAAACTCGCGGGCCAGCGCATCTACGTCAGTGCGACGCCCAGCGCATACGAGCTGAAAGCGAGTGAAGGACTCATCGCGGAGCAGGTAGTCCGGCCCACGGGCCTGGTGGATCCGGAGGTCGAAATCCGCCCTGCCGCGTCGCAGGTGGACGATCTCATCGGCGAGATCCGCGCCGTGGCCGCGCACAACGAGCGCGTGCTGGTCACGACGCTGACGAAACGCATGGCGGAGGACCTCACCGAGTACCTCAAGGACCTCAATATCCGCGTGCGTTACATGCACTCCGACGTGGAGACGCTCGAACGCATCGAGCTGGTCCGCGCGCTGCGCGCGGGCGAGTACGATGTCATGGTCGGCATCAACCTCCTGCGCGAGGGGCTCGACCTGCCGGAGGTCTCGCTCGTCGCGATCCTCGACGCGGACAAGGAAGGCTACCTGCGTTCGGAGACCAGCCTGATCCAGACCTGCGGGCGCGCGGCCCGCAACGTGCACGGGCGCGTCATCATGTACGCGGACCAGACGACCGGTTCCATGCGGCGCGCGCTCGACGAGATGAACCGGCGCCGCGAGAAGCAGCTCGCATACAACAAGAAGCACCGCATCACGCCCAGGTCCGTGCAAAAGAAGATCGCGGAGGTCCTCAACAGCGTCTACGAACGCGACTACGTGACCGTGGCGAAGGCGGCCGAGGAGCAGGACCTCTATCTGCCCAGCTTCAACATTGCGAAGACGATCAAGGACTTGAAGAAGAAGATGAAAGAGGCCGCCGATCGAATGGAGTTCGAGAAGGCCGCGGACTACCGCGACCGGCTGCTCGCGCTGGAGCGCCGCCAGATCGAGGAAGGCCTGTAGGATCCCTTCGGCTTCCGCATAGAGTAGAGTGCCATTGAAGGCGAATGCACGGGAGGTAGTAACGCCATGCCGCCAAACCTGAGTCTGATACGCGGGAAGAAATGCACATTTCGCAAGGCCATTTTCCCGGGGACATACATCCAGGGAGACGGTGCTATCGGCGAACTTCCCGCGGTCATCAACCGGTTCGGCGGCAAGGGCCTCATCGTCGCGTCCCCCTCGGCCATGGATGGCCCGCTCGCGAAGCTGCGGGATCAGCTTCCCCAAGGGACCACGCAGGTTCGCTTTAACGGGCAATGCAGCGATACGGAATTGGCGCGGCTGACCAGCATCCTGTCGAAACACGGCCCGAGTGTCGTGGTGGGCGCGGGCGGCGGCAAGGCGATTGATGCCGCGAAGGTCCTCGCGGATCGCGCGGGCCTTCCCGCAATCACCCTGCCCACGATTGCCTCCACGGAAGCGTCTTGCAGCGCCTGCGCGATCCTCCACAACGAGCAAGGCGTCGCGCAACAGGTCCATTGTCTGCGGCGCAACCCGGAAACAGTGCTCGTGGACTCCGGCATCATCGCACGCGCCCCGGTGCGCTATCTCACGAGCGGTATGGGCAACGCCCTCGCGACCTGGTTCGAAGCCCGCAGTTGCGAGCGCACGGCCTCGCCCAACGAGTGCGGTGGATTCCGCACCTTCAGCAGCATGGCGCTGGCGCGCCTCTGCTACGACACGCTCATGGAGTACGGCGTGCCCGCGAAGCAGGCCTGCGAGCAGCGTGTCGTCACCCCGGCGCTCGAACGCGTCATCGAGGCCAACATTCTTCTGTCCGGATTGGGCATCGAGTGTTCAGGACTCGCCGCGGCGCATTCGATCCACAATGGCATGGCCGCATACCCGGCGACGCTCCCGTACCACCACGGCGAGAAGGTCGCCTTCGGCGTGTTGGCGGGCTTGCACCTCGCAGACGCCGTGCCGGATGAGATGACGGCCGTGTATGGGTTCTGTGTGTCCGTGGGACTTCCCGTAACCTTCGCGCAAGTGGGCCTCGGCGACGCCTCGCGGGACGAGTTGCTCAAAGTCGCGGAACGGGCCTGCGCGCCGAATGAAGGCATCCACCACGAGGCCGGTGAAGTCACGCCGGCCCGCGTACTGGCCGCGCTCCTCGCGGCCGATAGCATGGGCCGAGCACGCCGCAATAACGCGTAAGGCGCAACGTCCTTCGCACTATTACGCGGATCCCGCCCTTCGCAGTTCACAGGCCTTCTTCAGTGCTAGGGTGGCGGGGTCGCCGGGAACTATCTCGAGAACGGCATCGAACTCCCCCACAGCCTCTTGGAAGCGTCCGGCCTTCATGTAGGCGCGCCCCAAGTTGCGTCGGGCGAGGACGAATCCGGGATCGAGCGCGCAAGCGGCTTCCAGATAGCGGATGGCGGCCTCGAGGTGCCCGTACTCCGCCGCGGCGCTGCCAAGATTGTTCAGGCAGTCTTTTTCCCGCGGCGCAATGCGCGCTGCCGCATCGAACTCCTCCAATCCATGCGTCACATCGCCGGCATCAAGCAGGCTGCGTCCACGCGCGAAGTGGTAATCGTACAGGATGAGTTCCGCGCTCCAGTCTCCGCGCGTGTCGTCCGCGTCCAGGCTATGCCAGCGATACGCGCTCCACGTGGGCGGTTGATCGACGGCCACCCCGGGCCCGGTGTACCGGTAGAGAAGCCCCGCGTTCACCGCCCGCGCTCCGGGCACGAGCCGCTTCGTGGTGGTGTAGATGGGCCGCCCGCTGTGCTCGACAAGCCAGACTAGAATCTTCTGTTCGTCCTCGACGGTTGGCCGTTTCGCAAACGTCTTCTTCACCTCGTCGGGCATGGGACTGAACAGCGGCTCGGCAGGATAGCCGTAAGGATTCGCAACGGTGATGTCGTGCCGCTGTCCCTCGACGATCTGGAGGTACAGCACCGGGAACAAGGCATGATCGCTGTCGCCGAAATAGATGGAGCCGGGCGCCATGGTGGCGAGGACGTTGCGCGCGTAATCGTCCGCGAAGAAATATTCGCTCTTGTCGTTTTGTCGATAATGGCTGGCGATTGTCAGTCCAGAAATGGACAGGATGAAGACCATGGTCAGCGTGCGGCGCAGCCAGCGGCGCCGTGGTAGCGAGACCACGGCGGCGACCAGCACACCGATGAAGATCGCCGCGATCAAATACGAAGGGATCCAGTAGGTCGTGTTGACCCAGATCGACATGCGGTCGCTGCTGAAGTTGGGTATCACGATGCAGCCTAGCGTGACAATCAGAAACTGCGCGAGCAGGAGCAGTCCCGCGCCGGGCCTCTTGTACAGCAGGATCGCCGCGCCCACAGGCGCGAGCCACCCGATGCCCGGCGTGAACTGGTTGGAGTAGATACCCGCGAACGTGCGCAGTTGTTCGAGGAATTTCGGGATCGAGCGCGGCCCGTCGGTCACGATGAACGCGTACTGGGCGCGCGTCACCACATCCCAGAAGTTCTCGAGCGTCTCGGGGTTTCCCCAGTCCATCGGCGGATTCGCCATGGAACGAAGGGGGAGATACAGATGCACCAGCAATGCGGCCGCCATCGCGGCAAGGGCGCGCGCCGCGTCCCGGAGTGTCTCGCGCTTCAAGCCCCCCACCGCCAGCACGTAGACCGCCATCGCCGGTCCGATCAAAGCGACGATGCTGTGGTTGCACAGGCCGAGGCCAAAGCAAACTCCCGCCGCCACCAGCGGCGCGGTCCGTCGAGTCACAGACCACCGCAGCAAGAACAGGAAGCAGAGGGCGACCAGGAAAGCGTTGAGCGAATACACCTCGGCGATGACGCTCTGTTCCCAGAACTCGAACGAGAACGCCAGCGCCAGCGCCCCCGCCACCGACGCCCAGCGGTTGCGGGTCAGCTCGACCCCGATGAGGGTCGTGACGGACACCGTCGCGGCCGAGAAGAAGGCCGACATGAATGCGGCGCGCCAGGCGGCGCCCCCGATCGGCAGGAGCTTGATGAACACGTGTGCGAGGATGCACCAGAGCGGATAGCCGGTGGGATGCGGAATGCCGAGGCTGTGGGCTGCGGCGACCAATTCGCCGCTGTCCTCGCCGGTTACGGCGGGCGCCAGCGTCCAGACATACAGGGCCAGCGCGGCCAAGCCGGCCAGGATGGCCACGGTGTAATCGTCGAGGTCGAAGCCCCCGGTGGTTGGCAATCCGCGCTGTGCTTCCTTCACGTCCAGAACGGCACCCCCGGAGGCCTCAGCCCTGGTTCAACCACTGCACGAATTCGACCACGTTGTTGTCCGGGTCGCGGAAGTAGACCCATCTGACGAGCCCCGGCGTTTCAAGAGGACCCTTCACCAGGGGAACGCCACCCGCTTTCAGGCGGGCGATCATGCCGTCCAGGTCATCGGTTCCCAGCGCGAGGTGCGGGGTGAACGGCGGTGCGGGCAACGGGTTAGCGACAGGAACGGATTCGCCCGATGCGTCCAAGAGCTGCAACAACTCGAGGTTGCCGCCGTCCAACTCCAGAAATGCGAACGCCTCGCCGTGCTCCACATCCACCTGCTTGAACATGAGTCTCAAACCGACCTTCTCGGTGTAGAACGCAATGGATGCGTCTATATCTGACACCCGAAACGCGAAGTGATCTGACTTCAGCACAATTGCCTCCTTTTCCCCAGGCTCATGCTAGCGAAACCCGCCGCCCGATGGAAGGGGAAAGAATCTAGGGAACGGGCACTCTGAGTGCGATTGCCCTGCGGACCCCGGTTTGACACCCCATTTCAGCCTGCGCTAAGGTTCGACCTCGGAAGACCGTCAGATCCGCGTGCTATGGCGCTGGCGGCTACGGTCAATACCCGGCCCACCATGAAGGTACATCGCAAATCATGTTCGCGCTTCGATTGTTTTGGTGTCGCGCGTTGCTCATGGCCACGCTCACGCTATCCTTCGCATTCCCCTTCGCGGGCTGCCGCCGCGGCCCCGTCTCGAAGCTGTATCAAGAGGATGCGAGCGATTCGGCCATCCTTTCGGCAAGGCCTGCATCCACCTCGGACGGCAAGGCCCAGGTGCTTCGCATCACCGATGACATGCTGCTCCGCCGCAAAGAGGTGAAACGTGAGCCGCTCTCCGTGGATCTCGCCTCGCTGCGCGTTTCGGTGGGCCTGCGTGACGCGGGCAAGCTCGAGAAGTCCGAACTCGCCCGGTACGTCGAGCACACCGAGAACGCCGTCCGTATCGCCGCGGGCGATCAATACAGCAGCCTCGAGGCGAACCTCGCGTTCCGCGCTGACCACTACAACGTTCTCGAAGTGACCATGTCGGCAGACGCCGGCACGCGGTGCAGCATGAGCTGGTCGAGCGATCTCGAGCCGTCGGTCTTGCACAACAAGGGCGTGGGCACGCCCATCTTCGCGGACAACCAGTTCCACACCTACCGGATTCCGCTCGACCCCTACACCGCCGAAACCTGGCAGGGACAGATCAAGAGCTTCGCGTTTTATCCCTCCGATCAACCCGCGAATGTGCAGATCTCATCGCTGCGCTTCCTTTACGTCCCGCCCGAAGCGCCCGCGCGCGTGACGCTCGAGTCTCAGACGCACGAGGCCCTATACGGCACCTTGCCTCCATGGCGGTTCTCCGTGCCACCTTCGGGCGCGCTCGATTTGCATCTCGGCATGCTGCCCCGCGCGTGGGGGGATAAGCGAACCGGCCGCGCCCGCTTTCACGTCGCGCTCGAAGCCCAAGGCACGCGCGTGGACCTGCTCGACGAAACACTCGACCCCGCGACGATCGAGCCGCACCGCATGTGGCTTCCCTTCGAGAAGGATCTCTCCGCATACGCGGGCCAGGAAGTGACGCTCCACTTCGCCGTAGACGCGCTCGAACAGACCGAAGCGGACTACGCGTTCTGGGGCGACCCCATCGTCTACAGCAAGCATCAGGCCAGCACCGCCACGCCCGTAGTGCTCATTGTGTGCGACACGCTGCGCGCGGACCACCTGTCCCTGTACGGCTACTTGCGCGAGACTTCTCCCCATCTCGATGCGTTCGCGAAGGAGGCCGTCGTCTACGAGAACGCCATCGCACAGGAAACGTGGACGCTCCCCTCGCACGGCACGATGTTCACGGGACTCTATCCCAAGAACCACGGCCTGACCGCCAACGCCAACCTCCCCGAGTCCACCGTGACGCTCGCCGAGGTCCTGCGCGGCGCGGGCTACCTCACCGCGGGCTATACCGGTTTCAGCTTCTGGCTCTATCCCTGGCGCGGCTTCGCCCACGGCTTCGACGTGTACAACGTCCCCGATTGGCGATTCCGCGGCATCTTCGAGACGCAGGAACTGGTGCTCGGCTGGATGGAAAACCATCCCGTGCCGAACCAATTCGTCTTCTTCCACAACTTCGACATTCATTCGAAACCCGCGCGACAGTATGATGGGCTGCCCTACGGCCCCGACGACCCCGCCTACCTGCACTTCGCCAAGGAATTCACCTCGCCGCCAACCTTTGAGCGGGAAGGCCGCACGAAGATTGATGCGGAGGCCTTCATGCTCGCAGCCAACCGCGGCGAGCTGACTCCCACGCAGGAAGAGGTCGCCTATTGCATCGCCCTCTACGACGACTGCATTCGCATGGTCGATCACAGCCTGCAAGGGTTCTTCGAGAAACTCAAAACCCTCGGGCTCTACGATCGCGCACTCATCATCGTCACGGCCGACCACGGCGAAGAGTTCGGCGAGCATGGCGAATACGGACACGGCACCGTGTACGAACCCAGCGCGCGCGTCCCGCTCATCATCCGCTTCCCGCAAGGCCAATACGCGGGCACGCGTTACCCCGGCATCGTACAACTCACCGATCTGTATCCCACCGTGCTGAGTGTGCTCGGCATTCCCCTCCCGCAGGCCGTGGACGGCCAAGACCTCAAGGCCCTCCTCGATCGCTCCCAGGCCCCGCAAGGCAAGGCCTACATTCAGCGAATGAACCAACGCGCCGTGCGCACGGACGCCGTCAAGCTCATCCGCAATGTCGTCAAGGACAACTACGAACTCTTCGACATGGCGAGCGACGCGCAGGAACGCACCAATCTCTATGAGAATCCGCCCGTGCCAATCGAGGGCATGCGCGCGGATCTTCTCGACTTCTTCCAGGTCAATCCGGAAGGCTGGCATTTCGCCTACAGCGCGCCCGATCCCGAGTGGCGCGGAGAGCTGGAAGTCACCGCCGACAGCGCGCTCGACACTGCGATCCTCGCACAAGGCCGCGACCGGCAGAACATGATCCTCAAGGGCAACACGATTCGCGTGATCATGGGCCGCGACGGCAACGACGAGTTGATCCTGCGCACCACGGACCCCTCGACGAAGCTCGTCGTCACCGCGACGTCGGAATCGGAGATGACCCTCGCCGCGGGCAATCAGGAGCCGCGGACCGGCACACAATTCACCCTCAACCTGGATCCCGCCGAAGGCGAATTTCCCTTGCCATCCTTCGATCCGAAGGGAAAGACCGCGTTGCGCGTGTGGTACGTCCCGCCCACCACGAAGCGTTCCGCTGCGAAATCACTCTCCGATGATGTTGTGGAGGAACTCCGCGCGCTGGGATACACCGCCGAGTAGCGAGCCCCGCGGCGGCTCTCCGCGGAGAACAAGCGCAAGGAGAAGAACATCCCCCGGCCCGGCGGGCCACCCCCTTCAAAGGGGGAAATTCGCAGAACTATTGATATATATTTACCAGATAGTATCACTGAATACGGAAGCTCCGGGCCGCTCGCGCATGAGGCCCGAAGGGCCGCCTCCTGCGTGCCCCTTTGAAGATAGTGTGTCGGAAGTCAACCGGAAGAACATCCCCCTTGATCCCCCTTCAGTGCTGTCCTAAACGCTAGGAAGGGGTGGGCGAAGGTTATATAGGACAAGGCGTTTTTGCCTGCAAATCGAGTTTTCGGGGAACAGGTTGGGCGAGTTG
>JADLGB010000094.1 GCA_020849535.1 Candidatus Hydrogenedentota bacterium | reverse complement strand
GAGGGGGAAGGGCGGATGGGGTGTTATCCGCCCTTCCCTCGGGTTCACGTCACGCGAGGCCAGGTCGGCGAGTTTTCACTGCGTTTCCTGTGCGCGTACTTGGGTGTCAGCAGCCCCGCGTGTCATAGTTTAAGGAAGCATCTATTGTGCCAAATGCCATCGGAGCAGGCCCATGACTTGTAAGGTTAATAGGAAAAGCATGTTGTAAATATTCACGGAGGCCGCATGATTGATGAGGGGAATAGGAATGGCGCGTGATGTCCGAAATCCGAACAAAACGGCGTCCGCTTTCCGAACATGTGACACCTTTCGCCGGGGTGTATAGTTCCGTCAAGAGAATACTTGACGTGGAAGGGACCATCTTGGCCGCGGTGGCTGGGCTGTGCAGCGGATACGCCTCTCGCGTTTCTGAATCTACGTCGTGTCAGCCGTTCCCGCCTTGTCGAGGCCGTAGCGGGACAGCTTTTCGTAGAGCGTGGTGCGCCCGATACCCAGCAGCTTTGCGGCCACCGTGATTTGGCCACGGGAACGTTGCAGTGCTTTCACGATATGCGTCTTCTCGAGTTCGGCCAACGACGCGAAGTACTCATCTTGCGGGAGGCCTGGGGCCTCGTAGAGGTCAGACGGCTCGATGATGCCGGCCTGAGCGGTGGCGGCGGCGCGCTCGATAGCCGCCCGCAGTTCGCGAACGTTGCCGCTCCATGGCCGTCCCTTGAGCGCATTGAGCGCTTCAGGGGAAATCCCCTTGATTGGGCGCTTCGCCTTGAGGCGGGCCAGTTCCAGGAAGTGCTGAGCCAGTTCGGGCACGTCCTGCAGATGCGCGCGGAGCGGGGGCATCTCGATCTCGATGGCGTTGAGCCGATAGTAGAGGTCCTTGCGGAAAGACCCCTTCACGACGTCATTGGTCAGCGGGCGGTTGGTTGCGGCCACCACGCGGAAATCCACGCTGATTTCCTCGTTGCCGCCGAGGCGCCGGAACGCGTGCGTCTCGATCACGCGGAGCAGGCGCGCCTGATTCTCCAGACTCAGGTCGCCTACCTCGTCCAGGAAGAGGGTCCCGCCGTTGCACTCTTCGAGCAGGCCCCGCTTGCGGCGGGCCGCCCCGGTGAAGGCGCCTTGCTCGTACCCGAAGAGTTCGCTCTCGAAGAGTTCGCGCGGAATGGCCGCGCAGTTCACGGGAATGAGAGGATGCTCGCGCCGGGCGCTGTGATCGTGGACCATGCGCGCGGCCAGTTCCTTCCCCGAGCCGGTCTCGCCGAGGATGAGGACGTTGAGATCGCACTGGGCCGCGCGCTGAATTGCGCCGCGTGTCTGATTCATGATCTGGCTCGAACCGAGTAAGTAGACCGTATGCGGTTTGGCATGGCGCAGACGCTCCGTCTCCAATTTCAGGGAGTGGATCTGCTCCATGGAATGCAGCCAGGGGGCGGCAATGCACGCCGCCGCCAGGAGAAGCTGGAGATCGAATTCATCGTAATGGGCACGGTCCGGGTGGGACTCAATTGCGACGGCCCCCACAGCGATGCGGCCGACCACAAGGGGCGCCGTCAATAGCGTACCCGAATTGGAGGCTTTGGCACGGTCGCTTTCGGGCGCTATCAGCGTCCCTTCGAGTGTTTGCGCGGTGCGCTCAATGACCTTGCGCGGCAAGGGAGATTGCGGGCAGTCCCCCGCTGCATACGTGCTTCGGATGTCCAGCGCGGTGTCCTGCATGGCGGCAAACCACACCGACGCGGGATGGAAGCGTTCCACCGTCCATTTCGAGAGGCGCTCCGTCAGGTCTGTCGTATTCTCGACGGTCCAGAGGCTGCGCGAGAGTGCATACAGATCGGCCAAGTCGTGAATGGTGTGCGCCCGGCCTGGCGCCAGGAAATCCGTACGCTTGCCCGCCACGTAGAACGCGGTGGACTGCTCGATCGTCAGCGTCGAGTCAGGTTTCTTCTTGGCGGGCGCGACAGGTTTCTCCGGCTCTCCGGTCAAGCGGACCACGAAGCGCACGTTGCCGACGGCAATCTCGTCGCCGGGTTGGAGCGTGCACGCGGTGACCGGCTCGCCGTTGACCAAGGTGGTGTTCCGGCTCCCGAGGTCCTTCAGCACGACTGCGCCGCCAACGGCTTCCACCTGGCAGTGCCTGCGGGAGACATGGCTGTCCAGGATGCTGACGTCGCACGAGGGATCCCGCCCGATGATCAGCGGCTTGCCGCCAAGTGTCCAGGACACTCCCTTGGTCAGACCGGACTGCGCTACGAGTTGATACAGAATCCGCCTCCTTGCCACGCTCCTTCACAGAGCCGGAGAACGCCCGCGAGCGTATGCTGTGCCCCAGATACGGACGTGCGCCGACGGCCATGGACTGTCATAGCCATGCCCTGGCTGCCATAAACGAAGCGTGACACCACCGCCGACAGTGTACAAATGCAAGGAAAACGGGATCAAGCAGACGCCCGGTGGAATCGGTAGTGGAACTCGCAAAGGGCGTAGTAGACCCACGCGAGACCCCAACGGGGGCAGTACAGCCGCGATGTGAACCCCGGGTACTTTCGGTAGTAAGGCACGCCGGTCGCTGGATTCTTCAGGTGGGCGCTGGTCCAACGCATCGTTCGCGCGGCGATTGCGAGCGCGCCGGGTTCCGCATCTGAGAGTACGGACGGACACAAGACGCCCTCGGCACAGGCGTGGATATCGATAGGGTATCGGCCGCTCAATGTGCGTGGCGCGCCATCCCCGTGGAAGAGACGCTCGCGATAGAAGGCGTATCCCCGTGCGATCTGCGCGGCCATTTCGACGGACTGAAGGACTTGGTTGATTTCCACGAGCGAGCGCAGCACAAATCCCGTGTGGTGGTGATCGATCAGGGCAAGCAGTCCGGCCTCGAAGGGATCGCCGGGCGCAAGTGCGCCATAGGTCCAGGCGCCGTCTTCGCGCTGTTGGCTCAGGGTGAACGTAATCGCGGGCATGGCGAGATCGAGCCACGCGGATTCTCCCGTGGCCGCGTGCGCGCGCACGAGGTGCGCGGCCGCGTGCAGGTTCGCATTGTGCACGCGCCGCGTGTCCCCGGGGGTATACGCAAAACAATAGAGGCCGTCCCCTTGTTCCAGCCGCGGGATATCCTTCTCGATGAAACGAGCGATGGAACGCACGGCGTCCAGGTATCGCTTTTCGCCGGTGGTCTGCCACGCGAGATGAAATGCTTCGCCGGCAATGGCGCTCACGACGACTACCGGAGTATGTCTCGGCGTGTGTACACCCTTCGCGTAAACGTCGAACGGATACCCCCAGCAAAGGCCGCCGTATCCCTCACTGGGGTGCTTGAGCAGCCAGTCGAGATGCGCGTCCGCCTGTTGCACATGTGTTTGGCCGCCGGTGACCTGATACCGGCGCAGGCGGCCCAGCGCGACGAGCGCGAATGCCTTAGGATTGAGTTGCGGTTCGATCCCCAACATGCGCCTGGAGATGTGGGGAAAGAGGTCCGTCAACCCGGTGCTGGCCTTGCGCAAGAACGGGCGCGTTTGCGCGGCGCGGATCAGCGGGTGCGCTCGCACGTCGAAACGATCGTAACCGAGCAAGCCATGCGCGTGGATCCACTCCTCGATCTGCGCGATCCACTTCGCGGCGAAATCGGCGTCATTCATGCGCGTGTCTCGCTCGGGAGCCAAGGCCCGCCACCTGCTCAAAGACGTGTTTCCAGCCCTGAAAGTGGACGTCGTGGGCGTAGTGTGCCGCAACCGTTTCGCGCGCCGCGCGCCCCAGGCGTTGGCGCAATACGGCATCGAGGATCAGACGCTCCAGTTTCTCTTCCCATTCCTGGGGTGTGTCGGCCAAGAACCCGTTGACGCCATCCTCAATGATCTCCCGGTTCATGCCCACTGGAGAAATGACGCAGGGAGTTCCCACCGCCATGTATTCAAGCGCTTTGTAGGCGCACTTGCCTTGCGCACGCTCCGTATTGGTCAGCGGCATCAGGCCGATGTCGGGCTCCTTCAGATAATCGATCTCATGCGATAGAACCCACCGGTGATTGACCACCGGCACGCCGTCGAGGCGGTAGTCCCGGCTCGAAGCAATGCTGAGCACGATGGAATGCCGCGCGGCGAGGCGGCGCAGAACATCCTCGATGACTTCCATATAGCCGAGGTTTGTCCACAATCCGGTCCATCCTAGAATGACCGGTTCGTCCCGAGATTTGGGCGTATAGTCCTTCTCGGTGTGGGTGGACATATCGACGCATGTGGGAATGATGGTCACGTGGGCGCAGAACTGCCTCGTGTACTCCTCGATATAGCGGTTGCCCGCAATTACGTGCGCTGCGAAGCCGCACACCTTGCGCGCCCAGCCGTGGTCCACCAACCGCATGAAAGGACTCGACACGTACCCGGCGGGGTACCACACCGCGTCGTCCAAATCGACTATCAGACGGCGGTTGAACAGCCATGCGAGTCGTTCAAAAAGCGGAGGACCGTAGGGGAAGATCCGTCTATGCACGAACACGGCGTCCGCTCCTATTACGTGACGAAGCTGCCAGCAGCGGAGCAGGAACAGGAGCACGAGGTAGCGTACCTTGGAAAGCGGAGGCCGGTCTTCCCAGAGCCGCGCTCTCGTCTTTCCGTCGAAGGGCAAACATACGATGCAGCGGTGTCCGTCTTCGACAAGGAGCGAGGCGAACTTAAGAACCCGGCTGCGCGTCCCCGCGTACGTCTCGGGCGTATCGCTGAACAAGACCGCTTTCATACGGGCCTCGATTTGCGCGAGTTCATTGGGGTGAGGCTGGCGCGGTTGCGACAGGCCGGATGGTCCAGTCATCCCACACGCAGACCGCCGGGAATGTGCTCGCCGCGGTCGTGTGCTTGGGAGCGATCAGCACGCAGAACGGGGCGCTGCCCGTCTGGAATTCAACACCGAAGTCTTCAAAACCTTCCGTCTGGCCAAAGGAGATGCGTGCCAGCACTTGAGGCGTATCATCGGACACCAGTGCTTCCGCAGGTGTCCGAACGGCATATTGGAATGCGCGCACGACAATTTCGTTGGACGATTCATTGCGGACGCGCACCGAGAAGCGGTACCGGGTGTTCGGTTTCAAGCCCGTTACCCAGGTGTGAAACAGCTTGGTATAGACATCGCGCGCATCGGATTCTTTCCACGTCTGCCGGACCGCCCACACGGCGCCATCTTCACCACGCTCCGGCTCGACGACCGACGTCCCGCGAGCACCGTCTGGTGCGCCGAAGTAGTCGGGGGCCGAAGCGTCCGCTTGCCAGGCGGTGAAGTCGCCATTCTGGATCAGGTTGGGCGGCGGCGCCGCCTCGGTCGGTGTCACGGATACGGTGATCATGGTTCCGGGCGGCGGCACGTCAGCCGCTTGCGACACGGGAGGTTGCTGACCGCAACCCAACCCGGCGGCAAGCAGACACATGCAGATCAGCGCGAGGCGCCGGCGTGGCGCCCGATTCCGGCTTTTGCTGGTAACTGCCGACATGAACCCAATACTCCCCGGGCATCGCGTTTCCCGATAGATGAGACGCTATTCCATATCAAATCGCTACACACAAGCACAAAGAGGCTGCGCTTGAGAGGGGATGACCTCCTATTCCACAGAGTATCCGCTGAGATAACGCCGCACCCTCTCCATACAGATGACGGCCGCACGAAGTTGTCCGAGTTCATCTGGCGCGGGATAACTCGTCTGCCAGGATACCTCTCCGTCCGGTGTGAGGAGAATCGCCGAGAGACGCCGTTCCAGTGGCTCCGTGGCAATCCCCAGTGCGCAGTCCGACGCAAAAAGGCTCTGCGTCTGCTGCGCCAAGGCACGTGCCTCGCGCCAGCGGGGGTCTCCCGGCGTACGGGTGAGGCCTCCCGCGAAGGCCGCGGCCTGGTTGGCCACCATCCGCTGGGCGATCATGCCTCCGGTAAAAGTTTCCCCTGTGGCGAAGGTCCATCCGCGTGCGCGGAGTAACTGGTCGACGGCGCCCTCCAGCGTCTCATCATCCACCCCCATGATGAGACCCGGCATGCGCTCGCGTACTTGATTCTCGACCACGGAGATGCGTGCGCGTGCCTCTTCCTCCGTGTCCGCGCGCGCGGTGATGCGGATACGCACCCATTCGGGCGAGGCCAGCACGCCGATGGTGGGGTTCTCGAGACGCGCCATGAGGTCGCCCATCTGCGCGTCCACCCAGGATTCCCCGATGCCACATACTTTCAGCACGCGATGGTACAGTCCGCCTTTCAGTCCGTGTTTTTCCCGCAGATGCGGAATCACGCTCTCCTCCAACATGGCGTACAACTCGCGGGGAACGCCCGGCATGCAGATCACTTCGCCGCGCTCGTCCCCGCAGATCAGGCCTGGGGCGGTGCCGTTCGGGTTGGGGATGGGGGTGGCCCCGGCGGGCGCGAGGGCCTGCTTCCTGTTGTTCTCCGTGATCGGCCGGCGCATTCGCACGAAACGCGCTGCCAACGCGTTGTAGGCGTCTTGCCGGAATTCCAGCGGGCGGCCGAACACATCAGACACCGCCTCGCGGGTCAGGTCGTCCTCCGTCGGCCCAAGGCCGCCGGACGTGAGCACGGCGTCGGCGCGGCCCAGCGCCGATTCCAGCACCTTCGCGATCCGGGCACGGTTATCGCCCACCGTCGTCTTGTGATAGAGACCGATTCCATGCTCCGCCAGCACCCGGCCCATATAGGCCGCATTGGTGTCCACAATCTGACCAAGGAGCAACTCGGTTCCGATCATCACGATCTCAGCGTTCATCATTTCCTTCGCGCGCAAGCGGCGCCTAGTGCCGCTTCACAGCCACACAACACAACGGGACGCAATGCTGGATTCTACCATCGTGTCCCGTCAACCTGAAAACAGCAGTCGAGCCTGGGAACGCCACGCCCGTCATCCTCGCGAAGGCGGGGACAGCGTGGCAAACCATGAAGACAACAGCGATTTGACAGCCGGACAGACTTCACCCAAATGGTGACGGCACCGTTCTTTCCAAAGCGTTGCACCAATGCAATCTCATAGCACGCAGCGAACTCAACTGTTGTTTCCATTGTCAAATGTCAGGAACCGGACTGACCCCCTATCGCATAGGCTCTGCGCGCCGAAACTCATCTCTCGCCCGCCGAGACTCCTCTCTCGGCCGCGAAACATGGGGTCCCCGACCCCTTGGGTGTGTTCAATTGCCGGTTCTAGGGTTCTAGGACGAAGCATACGCAGAATAGAGTGGTCTGTCCCTGAATTTTC